>DAONCJ010000106.1:0-9469 GCA_035401985.1 Burkholderiaceae bacterium
GTCGACGACGAGCCACGGCCGTGTGCGAACGGCTCGTACACCTCGCCGACCTCGGTCTGCATCATCAGCTTCACATCCATGCTGAGCTTGCCCAGCGTGCCGCCGACCAGGCCCAGGAAGGTGCCGACCTCGGCGATCGAGTCGCGCACCGTGTGCCAGGCGATCACCGGCTGGGCCAGGCCGAGCTCGCGCATCAGCCCTTCCTGCGTTTCCATCGCGCCGCGCTCGAGCGAGGCCAGCGTGCCGGCGGCGCCGGCGAACTCGCCGGTCAGTGCGCGCGGACGCAACTGCGCCAGGCGCTCGAGATGCCGCTGCACGGCGGCCAGCAGGCCCGCCATCTTGTAGCCGAAGGTGACCGGCACGGCTTGCTGCAGATTGCTGCGTCCGATCATCGGCGTGTCGCGGTGCTCGCGCGCCAGTCGCGCCAGCCCCTTGCCGAGCGCGATCAGATCCGCCTCGACGATCTCCAGCGCCTCGCGCACCTGCAGGACCGTGGCGGTGTCGGTGATGTCCTGCGTGGTGGCGCCCCAGTGGCAGTACTCGCCGAGCTTGTCGCGGCACAGCGAGTTGATCTGCGACACGACGCCGAGCACCGGATAGCCGATCCGCTCGGTCTGCGCCTTGAGCTTGACCATGTCGATCCGGTCGATCGAACACACGCTGATGATCTCGGCCGCCGCCTCGGCCGGGATCAGTCCGAGTTCGCCCTGCACCTTGGCCAGGGCGGCCTCGATCTGAAGGTACTTGGCCGTGCGGTTCTCGTCGGACCAGACCCGGCGCATGGCCGCAGTGCTGAAGATGTCGCCGAAGATGGCGGAGTCGATGATGGTCGATGGCATGTGCGTTCCAGGTTCAGATGGCCTGCTGCGCGCGCAGCGCATCGATCGCGGCGGCGTCCAGGCCCAGCTCGGCAAGAATGGCGTCGGTGTGCTGCCCCAGTGCGGGCACTGCGTCCATGCGCGGGTCCTGCGGCCAGTTGCCCGGCGGCAGCAGCGCGGGCATCGGGCCGACCGGCGTGTCGATCTGGCGCCAGCGCTTGCGGGCCTCGAGCTGCGGATGCTCCCAGACCTCCTGCATGGTGCGCATCCGGGCGTTGGCGATGCCGGCGGTCTCGAGCTGCTCGGCCACCTGATCGGCGGTGAAGGCGGAGAAGTGGTCGACGATGATCTTGCGCAGTTCCTCACGGGCGACGTTGCGCCTGGGGTTGTCCGCGAAGCGCTCGTCGCGGGCCAGTTCGGGGCGACCCAGCACCTTGTCGCAGAACACCAGCCATTCCCGGTCGTTCTGCAGGCCCAGGATCACCGTCCTGCCGTCGCCTGCCGGAAACGGTCCGTACGGATAGATCACCGCGTGGCTTGCGCCGGTGCGTGGCGGCGGCGGCGCGCCGTCCAGCGTGTAGTACAGCGGATAGGTCATCCATTCGCCCAGCGCCTCGAGCATCGAAATCTCGACCCGCCTTCCCTGGCCGTCCTGCTGGCGCTGCAGCAGTGCCGCGAGGATGTTCGAATAGGCGTACATGCCGGCGGCGATGTCGGCCACCGAGGGGCCGGCCTTGCTCGGTTCGTCGGGGGTGCCGGTGACCGACAGCAGGCCGGCTTCGCTCTGGATCAGCAGATCGTAGGCCTTCTTGTCGCGATACGGCCCGTCCGACCCGTAGCCCGAGATGTCGCACACAATCAGAGCGGGCTTCTCGGCCGACAGGCTCTCGTACGACAGCCCCAGGCGCGAGGCGGCGCCGGGTGCGAGGTTCTGCACCACCACGTCGGCCTTCTCGAGAATCAGCCGGCGCAGCAGGGCGGCAGCCTGCGGATGCTTGACGTCGAGCGTCAGGCTTTCCTTGGAGCGGTTGGTCCAGACGAAGTGCGACGCCAGGCCGCGCGCCCGGGTGTCGTAGCTGCGGGCGAAGTCGCCCACGCCCGGACGCTCGATCTTGATCACCCGCGCGCCCATGTCGGCGAGCTGCCGGGTGGCGAACGGGGCGGCGATGGCGTGCTCCAGCGTGACGACGGTCAGGCCTTTCAGGGGCTGCATGGGCGTTCCTCGATGCAAAGTGGCGATGGCCTGCATTGTCGGCCAGTCGCGGCTTCCGGTGCGCCACTGAGGGTCCGATCGGGCGCCGCGGCCTTGCGGGGTGCCGGCGAGCGGTTCTGAAGGCGGCGCCGATGTTGGCTACAATCGATGGCTCAGCGCCGTTCGAAAAGATTGTCGATGGTTCCGCACCTTCTCACCGCCCTCAAAGGGCCTCTGCTCGATCTGGAGCGGCGGTTTCTCGACGCCACGCCCCAGATCGAACGCTGGCTGCGGCTGGAATGGCAGGAGCACACGCCGCCGTTCTACTGCTCGGTCGATCTGCGCAACGCCGGCTTCAAGCTGGCGCCGGTGGACACCAATCTGTTCCCGGGCGGCTTCAACCATCTGTCCGACTCCACCCTGCCGCTGGCCGTCCAGGCGGCGATGGCCGCCATCGAGAAGTACTGCCCCGACGCGCGCAATCTGCTGCTGATCCCTGAAAGCCGCGCCCGCAGTCCGCAATATTTCGCCAATGTCCAGCGCCTGGCCGCCATCCTGCGCCAGACCGGCCTGAACGTGCGCTACGGATCCCTCGACCCGGCCGTTGTGGCGGCCACCCAGGTGGCCCTGCCCGACGGCTCGTCGCTGCTGATCGAGCCCCTGCGCCGCCATGGCCGGCGCGTCGGACTGGTCGACTTCGACCCCTGTTCGATTCTCCTGAACAACGACTTGTCCAGCGGACTGCCGCCGATGCTCGCCGACTTGTCCGAGCAGGTGCTGCTGCCGCCACTGCACGCGGGCTGGGCGGTGCGCCGGAAGTCCCAGCATTTCGCGGCCTACAAGGACGTCGCCAAGCGCTTCGCCAAGACGCTCGACATCGACCCGTGGCTGATCGACCCCTACTTCGCCTCGGGCGGCAGGGTCGACTTCAACACCCGCGAAGGCGAGACCGCCCTGGCGGGCAATGTCGACCAGGTGCTGCGCCAGATGCGCTCGAAGTACCGCGAATACGGCATCCAGACCACGCCCTTCGTGATCGTCAAGGCCGACGCCGGCACCTACGGCATGGGCGTGATGTCCGTGAAGGACGCCTCCGAGCTGCGCAGCCTCACCCGGCGCGACCGAAGCCAGCTGGCCGTCGTCAAGGAAGGCGTCCAGGTTCACGAAGTGATGATCCAGGAGGGCGTGCCGACCGTCGAGACGGTGCAGGACAGCGTCGCCGAGCCGGTCGTCTACATGATCGACCGCTATGTCGTGGGCGGCTTTTATCGCGTGCATGCCGAACGCGGTCGCGACCAGAACCTCAACGCCCCGGGCATGCATTTCGTGCCGCTGCCGTTTGCGACCAGCTGCAACGTGCCCGACAGCAGCGCCGAGCCCGACCTCGCACAAAATCGCTTCTATGCCTACGGCGTCGTCGCACGGCTGGCGATGCTGGCGGCGTCCATCGAACTCGAACGCACCGATCCCGATCAGTCGCTGTACGGCTGAGTCGGCCCGATGCCACCTCGCCCGCCGAGCCCATCCCGATGACCGCCGCGGGTTTGCGGCGTGCCCGTCACCCCCACCCGGAGATCGCCGATGCGAATCGCCATCGTTCTCGACCCGCTCGAGCAGATCAAGACCTACAAAGACTCCACCTACGCGATGATGGTGGCCGCCCATGCGCGCGGCCACGAAATCCACGTCTGCGAACAGGGCGAGCTCTCGCTGGCCGGTGGGCAGGTGCTGGCCACGATCCGGCGGCTGCACCTGACCGACCTGACCGGCAAGCTGCACGACTGGTATCGCCTGGACCCCGCAACCGAGTCGCCCCTGAGCGCGTTCGATGCGGTGCTCAACCGCAAGGACCCGCCGTTCGACATGGAGTACATCTACTCCACCTATCTGCTCGAGCATGCGCAGCGCAGCGGCGCACGCGTCTTCAACGACCCGCGCGCGGTGCGCGACCACAACGAGAAGCTCAGCATCGCGCAGTTCTCCGAGTTCACGGCGCCGACGATCGTCACCCGCGACCCGGTCCGTCTGCGCGCTTTCGCGCATGAGCACGGCGAGGCGGTGTTCAAGCTGCTCGACGGCATGGGCGGCGCGTCCATCTTCCGGGCGCGCGCCGACGATCCCAATCTGTCGGTGATCATCGAGACGCTCAATCTCTTCGGCGCCCGCAGCGTGATGGCGCAGCGCTACCTGCCGCGCATCAGCGAAGGCGACAAGCGGGTGCTGCTGATCGGGGGCCAGGTCGTGCCGTTCTGTCTGGCGCGCATCCCCAAGCAGGGCGAGGCGCGCGGCAATCTGGCCGCCGGCGGAACCGGCGTGGCGCGCGCGCTCGAGCCCGAGGACCTGCGCATTGCGCAGGCCCTGGCGCCGGTGCTGCAGGCGCGCGGGCTGCTGCTGGTCGGGCTCGATGTGATCGGCGACTGCCTGACCGAGGTCAATGTCACCAGTCCGACCTGCTTCCAGGAGATCACCCAGCAGACGGGCTTCGATGTCGCCGGCATGTTCATCGACGCGCTCGAGCGGGCGGTCGGCGGCTGATACATTCGCAGTCATGATCGGAATTCTTCTCGTCTCGCACGAGCCGCTGGGAACGGCCCTGCTGAACTGCACCCGTCACATCTTCGGTCGCCTGCCGGTGCAGCTCGCCGCGCTCGACGTGATCCCCGACGAGGATCCGCAGCTCGCCACCCGGGCGGCCGGTGAACTGATGTCGCGGATCAACGATGGCAGCGGCGTGCTGGTGCTGACCGACGTGTACGGCGCCACGCCCTCGCGCATCGCCATGGGGCTGGCCGAACCGCTGCGGGTCATCGTCATTGCCGGTGTCAACCTGCCGATGCTGCTCAAGGCGCTGGGCAACCGGCGCTGCCCTCTGGAGGACCTTGCCTCGATGCTGATCGATAGCGCCAAGAACGGCATCGTCGAGGTCCGGCAGGACCCGCCCGAAGCACTCGTCCGCCGAACGACAGGGGAGTCCGATGGAGCGGCTTGAATCCGTCATCGTCAACAAGCTCGGCGTGCATGCGCGGCCGTCGGCGAAGATTACGCAGCTTGCCACCCGCTTCAAGAGCGAGGTGTGGATGGCCAAGGGCGCGCGCCGGATCAACGCCAAGAGCATCATGGGGGTCATGATGCTGGCGGCGGCCAAGGGCACGACCCTGGTGATCGAAGCCACCGGCCCGGACGAAAAAGAGGCGGTCGCTGCACTGGCGGACCTGATCGCCTCCGGCTTCGGCGAGGAGATCTGAGTGTTCAGCATCAGCGGCACGGGCATCGGCGGGGGCATCGTCATCGGCCGTGCGCGGGTGCTCGAGTCGCGCCGCTTCGACGTGGCCCGCTATCACATCGCCGAGGCCCTGCGTCCGTCCGAGTCTGACCGGCTGCGCCAGGCGATCGACGAGGTCAAGCGCGATATCGCGTCGCTGGCCGAAGAGCTGCCGCTCGATGCCCCGTCCGAAGCGCGGGCGCTGCTCGAAGTGCACTCGATGATTCTCGACGATCCATCGCTGACCGATGCGGCCCTCGATCATGTGCTCCAGCAGGGCTGGAACGCCGAGTGGGCGGTGTCGTCGCAGGCCGACCATCTGGCCAATCAGTTCGCTGAATTCGACGATCCCTACCTGCGCGAGCGCGGGCGCGATGTCCAGCAGGTCACCGACCGGGTGCTCAAGGAACTGGCCGGCATGCGGGGCTTGCGCTTGGCGGGCGAGCCCGCCATCTATGTGGCCGCCGACATCTCGCCCAGCGACATGCTGTCGCTGAAGAATGCGCTGGGCTTCGCCATCGACCTGGGCGGCACCACATCGCACACCGCCATCCTGGCGCGCAGCATGAACGTGCCGGCGGTGGTGGGGCTCAACTGCGCGAGCGAACTGATCGAGGACGACGAGTGGCTGGTGCTCGACGGCGAGGCCGGCCTCGTCATCGTCGGGCCCGACGAGCCGCTGCTCGCCGAATATCGCCATCGCCAGGCAGCGACTCTGCTCGAGCGCGAAAAGCTGCGTCGGCTCGTTCATGTCCCGGGCATCAGCCTGGACGGTGTCGCGGTCGAACTGCACGCCAACATCGAACTGCCCGAGGAGGCACAGCAGGCGCGCGAGGCCGGCGCCGACGGCATCGGCCTTTTCCGCTCCGAGTTCCTGTTTCTGAATCGGCGCGATCTGCCATCCGAGGACGAACAGTACGAGGCCTACCGCGCCGCCGTGCTGGCGATGCGCGGCAAGCCGGTGACGATCCGCACGCTCGACGTGGGCGCCGACAAGGCGCTGGACCAGCCGCAGGCGGCGGTCTCGCCGAACCCGGCTCTGGGCCTGCGGGCCATCCGCTTCTGCCTGGCCGAGCCTTCGATGTTCCTCGGCCAGCTGCGGGCCATTCTTCGCGCGTCGGCACATGGCCCTGTGCGCATCCTCATACCGATGCTGGCGCACAACCACGAGATCGAGCAGTCGCTGGTGGCGATCGCACAGGCGCGCGAGCAGCTGCTCGATCGGCGCCAGGCATTTGCCGAGCACGTGCCGGTGGGCGGCATGATCGAGGTGCCGGCGGCCGCGCTGTCGGTCAGCCTGTTCCTGCGGCGGCTCGACTTCCTGTCGATCGGCACCAACGATCTGACCCAGTACACGCTGGCCATCGACCGGGCCGACCATGCAGTGGCCCACCTGTTCGATTCGCTGCATCCGGCGGTGCTCAAGCTGATTGCGATGACGATCCGTGCGGCTCGCCGCGCCGGCAAGCCGGTGGCGGTGTGCGGCGAACTGGCCGGTGAAACGGTGGCCACCCGTCTGCTGCTCGGCATGGGGCTGCAGCAGTTCTCGATGCATGCGGCCAGCCTGCTGCCGGTGAAGCGCGAAGTGCTGCTGTCCGATGTCTCCGAGCTCACGCCGCGCGTCGCGCGTCTGCTGCTCACCGACGAGCCGCTGCGGGTCGCGGCGGGTATCCGACGGCTGCAGCGCCAGGTGCCGGCCAGCGAAGCCGAGCGCGACTGAGGCGCGGTCGGCCGGCTCATCGATGCCCCTGCAAGCCCTGGTGCTGGTCCTCGTCGCGGCGCTGCTTCACGCAACCTGGAATGTCGCCGCCAAGAAGGCCGGCGGCGGCGATGCCTTCGTGCTGCTGAGCGCCCTGTTCGTCACCGTGCTGTGGGCGCCGGTCTGCGTGGTGGCCGGCTGGACCGAACTGCCCCGCTGGGGCTGGCTCGAATGGTCTGTCGCCGCTGCCAGCGGTGCGATCCACCTGGTGTATTTCCGCACCCTGCTGCGCGGCTATCGCGAGTCGGACCTGACCATCGTCTATCCGGTCGCCCGAGGCACCGGCCCGCTGCTCAGTTCAATCATGGCGGTGCTGCTGCTTGGCGAGACGCTCGGACTGCAGGGCGCCGCCGGGGTCGTCGGCATCACCGTGGGCGTGTTCCTGATTGCCGGCGGGCCAGGTCTGTGGCGCCAGGCCCGCCACGCGCAGGACGCCGGACAGCGCGCCCGGGTGCGTGCCGGGCTGGCTTGGGGCGCTGCCACCGGCGCGCTGATCTGCGGCTACACGGTGCTCGACGGCTGGGCGGTGAAGGTGCTGCTGATTTCGCCGATCCTGCTCGACTATTTCGGCAATGCGCTTCGTGTGCCATTCCTGCTGCCCGCCGCGCTGCGCGATCGCGCAGGCTATCTGAGCGCCTGGCGTGCGCAGTGGCGCTACGCCCTGATGAGCGCCACGCTGGGTCCGGTCGCCTATGTGCTGGTGCTGTATGCGGTGAAGCTCGCGCCCCTGTCGCACGTTGCCCCGGCGCGCGAGGTCTCGATGCTGTTCGCGGCGCTGCTGGGTGGCCGTCTGCTGGGCGAGGGCGACCGTGGACTGCGGGTGGCGGGTGCCGCTGCGATCGCGGCCGGGGTGATCGCGCTGGCCAGTGGCTGAACCGCGTCTGGCCCGCGGCTGACCGGCGGCTGACCGGCGGCTGACCGGCTTATCCGGCCGCCGGTGCGCGGGAGGGTGTGCGCGCCGACTGCGCCCGGGCGAGCCAGTGGTCGATCGATTCCGGCCCCACCGGCTTGGTGAGATGGCCGTCGAATCCGGCGTCGGCAGTGCGTTGCATGTCCTCGGCTGAACCCCAACCCGTGAGCGCCACGATGGTCGTGCGCCTGCCCTGGGCGCTGCGCCGCAGTCTTCGGCAGACTTCCAGACCGTCGATGTCCGGAAGCCCCACGTCCAGGAAGATGATCTCCGGGAGGAACTCGGCGGCGCGTTCGGCAGCCTCGGCCCCATTGTGGGCAAGGGCGACCTCGTTTCCCTCGAGTTCGAGCAGCATTCCCAGCGCCTGTGCGGCGTCCACATTGTCGTCGACCACGAGGATCCGCAATGCCGAGGTGGCGTGGTCCCCGTGTGGCCCATCCGGCTCGGCAGGCAAGGGGACGGCCGCCCGCAGCGTCAGCGTGAAGGCGCTGCCTCGTCCGACGCCCTCGCTGCTGGCAGCCAGAGTGCCGCCGTGCAGTTCGACGAGCTGGCGGCTCAGCCACAGGCCGATGCCGAGCCCGTCGTTGCCCGCGGCGGCGGGCTGGGCGTCCTGATAGAACAGTTCGAACACCGATTCGAGCGCGTCGGTACGGATGCCGACCCCGTCGTCACTGACGGTGACCGAGACGATGCCGCCCGCCTGCTGCGCGGCAATCCGGATGTGCACCGGCGCAGGGTTGTATCGGGCGGCATTGGTCAGCAGATTGCCGAGCACTTGTGCAATTCTTACCCGGTCGCAGTCGACCCAGAGGGGCGGCACGTCGCACTCGAACCGATGCCCGCCTGCCGCGATCACGCGTTCACAGGATTCGACCGCCTCTTCGACCACGGGCCCCAGCAGCGAGGCTTCCAGGCGAAGCTCCATCTTGCCGGTCTTGATGCGCCCGACATCGAGCAGGTCGTCCACCAGCCGGGACAGGCGGCGTGTCTGCCGGTCGATGACGCTGCGGGCCTTTACCACTTCGGGGACATCGCCGCCGCGCAGTTCGATCACCCGTGCGGCATGCAGGATCGGCGCCAGCGGATTGCGCAGTTCGTGTGCCAGCGTGGCGAGGAACTGGTCCTTCCTTATGTCGGCCTCCTCGAGGCTGCTGCGGCTGCGCAGCAGGTCCTGCTCGAGCGCGCGCCGGCGCTCGACCTCCAGAGCCAGTGCCACGCGCTGGCGGCGCTGCCACATCAGGCTGGCCATCAGAACCGCCACGATGGTGACGACGGTGACGCCAAGCAGACCAAGGGTCGTCATCATCCGCTCGGAGACCAGATGCACGCGCGTGTGGGACCAGCGGTCCAGGATCCGGTCGAATTCGCCCGAATCCTTGATGCGCTGCAGCGCTGCGTCGAGCTGGCTGACCAGGGCGACATCCGCCTTGCGCACGGCCATGTTGCTGTCGACACGCAGGAAGGGGGCCAGGCCGACAATGCCGCGGATACCCAGTTCGTTGAGCAGGTAATAGGCGCTCCACTCCTG
>DAONCJ010000107.1:0-9438 GCA_035401985.1 Burkholderiaceae bacterium
CGTGGGCCTGCCGGTGCTGGGCTGGCACATGGGCGGCGGCGATCTGAGGCCGGCGCACTTCATCGGTCTGCACGCCCAGCAGTTTCTGCCCCTGGCGGGCCTTGCGCTGATCGCCTTGCGCGCTCGCAGGGCTGGCTGGCTGATCGGTGCATTTGCCGTGCTGTACAGCGCGTTGTGGATCGCGGCGATGGTGCGGGGAATGCACGGCGCGGTGCCCTTGGCGATTTGAGCGGGCGCGGTGCATGACGATGGTGCATGCGCCCGTCCGCTCCGGCGCTGTGCGAATATCGCGGCTCATATAAAGCAAAAAGTCCGACCAGGAGCCCCGACCCGTGACCGATATCCAATCCACTTCGCGCCGAAATGCGCTGCAAACTCTGGGCGCATCGGTACTGGCGCCCGTGGTGTTGTCCGCCTGCGCGCAAGCACCTGCCATTGTTGGAGGCCCCTCGGCCTTGATGGCCAAGGGCACCCGACGTCGCGTGGTGGTGCTCGGCGGAGGCTGGGGCGGCCTCACCACGGCACGCCATCTGCGCGAAACGGCACCGGAACTCGAGGTGGTGGTGCTCGAGCGAAATCCGATTTTCTGGTCCTGCCCGTTGAGCAACAAGTGGCTGATCGACGTCGTCGACACCGAGTTCCTCATCCATTCGTACGCCGAGCCGGCGCGCAAGTACGGCTACACGTTCGTTCAGACTGAAGTCATCAATATCGAGCGGGACAAGAAACGGGTTTTGACCGCCAAGGGCTACGTGGATTACGACTGGCTGGTCGTGTCCGCGGGCATCAAGGTCTCCTATGAACCCTGGTTCGGCAATGACCAGCGGGCCATCGATCACGTGCAGGCCAATTACTCGAGCGCCTATGTGCCGAGCGCAGAGCATCTTGGTCTGAAACGCAAGATCAAGGAATTCAAGGGCGGCACCATCGTGATGACGCTGCCCCCGCCCCCCCATCGGTGCCCCCCGTCCCCCTATGAGCGGGCCTGCCTGATGGCGGCGCATTTCCAGAAGAACAAAATTCCCGCGAAGATTGTCATTCTCGATCCCAAGCCGCGCATCGCGCCGATCGGCCTGGGCTACAAGCAGGCCTTCGAAGAGCTGTACTCGAAGACCATCACCTACGTGCCGAATGCGGGTGTGAAGGAAATCGATCCCTTCAATCGGGTGGCCAAGACGGCGGCGGGCGATTTCAAGTTCGACGACGCCATCCTGATGGGTCATCACCAGGCCGCGGATCTCACCTGGAAGCTGGGTGCCATCGGCAGGACGGCCGACGGCAAACCGACCAACTGGGCGGCCGTGCATCCGCAGCTCTACAACCTGAAGGACGATCCTCAGGTCTATGTCATCGGCGACAGCGTCGGTGCGGTGTCACCGCAGTTCGGCCATTACCCGAAAGCGGGCCATGTCGCCAATCGACAGGGACGCAGTGTCGCGCAGTACATCGCGCAGCAGGCCAAAGGCCAGGCCCCCACCCCGCTGCTGATCGACAACCTGTGCTACATGCTGGTCAATCCGGATCCGCTCGAGGCAATCAACGTCCAGTTCGATTACAAGATCGGCCCGGAAGGTCACCTGATTCAAACGCAGATCGACGACAACGAGCGGCGGCTTTCGCTGTGGAAGGAAGATCTGCGCTGGTATGGGCTGATGATGGATGAGTTTGCGAGGGGGTGATCGTCCCGGCACGCGCATCGCGATCGTCGGCGGCGGGCTGAGCGGCCTGTACGCCGCATGGCTCCTGACGAAAAGGGGCATCCGGGACTGGGTGCTGTTCGAAGCCCGCTCAACCCTGGGCGGCCGCATCCTGTCGGCCCCTCTGGCCGGCTCGGACGATGGCAGCGGCACCGAGGCGTCCATCGCCCGCGGTCGGTTCGACCTGGGCCCGACCTGGTTCTGGCCGTCGATTCAAGGCGATTTGAGCCGACTCATCGACACACTCGGGCTGGCGCGGTTCGCTCAGTTCGAATCGGGCGACATGATGTTCGAACGCACGGCCGACGAGCCGCCAGCGCGCGTGCGGGGATTTGTCAGCTCTCCTGTCGGGATGCGGCTGGCCGGCGGGACGGCCTCCCTCATCGATGCCCTCAACGGCCCGTTGGAGCGCGAGCGGATTCTGTGCGAGACAGCGGTTCGGACCATCCGACAAATCGGCGACCACCTGGAAATCGACAGCCGCGACGCGAGCGGCGGCACGAAGACCTGGCGGGTCCAGCATGTCCTGCTGGCTCTGCCTCCAAGGCGGGCAGAACACTCCATTGCGTTCGAACCGTCGCTCCCGGATTCCCTCTCGACGCAGTGGCGCTCCACCGCGACCTGGATGGCGCCCCATGCCAAGTACGTGGCTGTCTTTGACACCCCGTTCTGGCGTGAGGCGGGGCTGTCAGGCGCCGGGCGCAGCGGTCGCGGGCCCATGACCGAGATCCACGACGCCTCCCTGCCCGGACAGGCCGCGGCTCTGTTCGGATTTCTCGGCGTCCCGCCCCAGGTGCGCAAGAGCGCGGGCGACGCGGTGATCAGGACGCACTGCCGTGCGCAACTCGTTCGACTGTTCGGCGCCCGCGCTGCCGAACCGCGCGCCGAGTGCTTCAAGGACTGGGCAAGCGATCCCTGGACGTCGACCGCCGCTGACATGCAAGGCACGGGAGACCATCCCGAGCCGCCCGATTCGGTCGCGCCCACGGAGCCCTGGAAAGACCGTCTGACCGGCATTGCGAGCGAATGGTCGGTGCGCTTTCCCGGCTACCTGGCCGGCGCTGTCGACGCCGCCCAGCGAGGCGTCGAGCGCGTTCTGGGCGGTCGGTAGTCTGCTGCGGACCCGGTGGGCGAGTGAATCGCACGCTGCGCAAGCGCGGGCTGCTTCGGAGTTCATTAAACTGGCGACGCTCGCCCTCGCCGAGTGGCTCCGAACAGCTCCGGCGCTGATGTCGGCCCTACCCGGCGTTGGGGTCCGCCCGAGCGCACCCGAATTGTTGTCCCGACAGGACTGAAACCACCATGCACGACTTGAACGTCACGCCCACCGGGCTGGATTTTTCCGGTGTCCGCGCCGCGATGCAAAGCTACGTCGACCAGGACCTGATCCCCGGCGCGTCCTGGGCGCTGCTGCGCGGAACCGAGCTGATCGACGTTCAGTGTGTCGGCTGGGCTGACCGCGAACAACGAATACCGCTGCGCACCGACCACATTTTCCGGGCGTATTCCAATACCAAGCTGGCCACCTCGTGCGCGATTCTGCTGCTGATGGAACAAGGCGCACTGAGCCTCGACGATCCTGTCGAGACCTACCTGCCGCAGCTGGCCGACCGCCAGGTCCTGCGGCCTGGAGCCACCACATTGACGGACACCGAGCCGGCGCGCCAGTCGATCACCATCCGGCAACTGCTGACGCACAGTTCGGGTCTGGGCTATGGCCTGCTCGACGTCGGTACGCCGTTGTACAAGGCGTATCTCGAGCGGGGTGTTCGCGACCACACGACCACGCTCGCGCAGATGATCGACGTGCTTGCGGAACTGCCGCTCTCCTACCAGCCCGGTACCAAGTGGGAATATTCGATCGCGACCGATGTGCTGGGCCGTGTGGTCGAGGTCGTCAGCGGGCTGCGCTTTGACGCTTACCTGCAGACGCGGATCTTCGATCCCCTGGGGCTGAACGACACCGGCTTCGTGGTGCCGGCCAAAGATGCGTCGCGCCTGGTCGCGAACTACATGGGCGCCAGCCTTGCGGACAAGATGCAGCCAGGTCTGCGCCGGATCGATGAATTGCCGTATCCGGGCGCCTACCTTCAGGCGGTGCCGCGACTGTCGGGGGGCGGTGGCCTGGTGACGACCTTGTCTGATGCGCTGACCTTCGTGGCGTCGCTGCTGACCGGCAGCCCGAAGCTGCTGCGCGACGACACCCGGGCGCTGATGATGCGCAATCACCTGCTCCCCGGAGTGCAGATCGGCTTTCCGGCGCTCGGCCCGCTGACAGGCCGGGGCTTCGGTCTGGGTGGCGCGGTGACCATGGCTGCGCCTTCCGGCGATACGGCGGCCGATGCCGAGGGCGAATTCTGGTGGGGCGGGGCTGCCGGCACTCAGTGGTGGGTACTGCCCGCGCAGAATCTGGCTGGCGTGTTCATGACGCAGCGACACATGGCGTTCTGGCATCCGGTGTTTCCGGCATTTCGACGTGCGCTGGGTCGGGCAATGGCCGCGGCGTAAGCCGGGCCGAGCCAGGTGATCGAGGCGGCACGCCGCGCCGACACCTCGGCTCGTCAGCCGAGGAAGGGCTGGTATTCGAATCCGTCGGAGATGCTGCCGATCACGTTGGCCTTGTTTTCGGGTGATTCGGAGAATTGCGCCAGCACTTGCGCACGCGAAAATGAACTGCCCTGGAACTGACCGCGCCCCTCGAGTGCGTCCAGCCAGAAGTCGTATCCCGCGTCGGGAGGGCGGTTCATCACATTGCGATAGAGCAGGTCCATGTACTGCCCGTTGCTGGGGTTCTGTCCGTAAAGCGACCTGAACTCCGCGCTGACCATGAAGTTGGCGGCTGCAGCCTCGAGTGCGAACCCCTGGTCGATGTGATGCATCCAGAATCCCACGCCCGCTTCATCGGGCGTTCGATCGAACGCGGCCTGATAAAGGCGATAGGCCTTGCCGCCGGGGCCCTCGACATCGAAGCCGATCGCGCCATCGGAAAAAATCAGGCGTTCAACATCGCGCAGCACATCGTGGCCGGCGGGCCCCTCCACGTGCAGGCCGGTGCTCAGACTGCCGCTCCGGGTGGACTCGGCCCGGGTGCCGCTGAACTGGGCCGAGTCCAATCCAATGCCACCGGCCAGCACATCGTCGCCGGCCCCGCCGATCAGTTGGTCGTCTCCCGCGCCGCCCAGCAGCAGGTCGTTGCCGCCGCCGCCATCGAGCCGATCGCTGCTGGCGCCGCCGACCAGCACATCGCGGTTCTCGAATCCGCGCAACTCATCCATCCCGAAACTGAACGCAAACGAGTTGGTTTCCGTCACACCCACCGAAAGATCGCGAAACGCGCCCTTGAGCAACTCGCCGCCGACCTGAGTGCCGAGCTGGGTTTTCAAGTACAGGTTCAGATCGAGCAGCCTCTGGCCGATTCGCTGCTCGAAAGAGGCGCCATCGTCGCCACCGAAACTGCGGGTGCTGGCATCGAGCTCGTCAAAGATGGCGCCAAGCCGATCCCGCATGCCCTGGTAGAAGTCGACCGAACCGCGCAGCTGATCGAATGCATTGAGCAGGCTGCCCACTCCGGTGAATCTTGCTTGCAGCACGCCGGTCAGGACCGGCGCCATCAGCCCGACCGCCACGTCCTTGAACGTGTCGAAGCTGCGCGCCAGCAGCTGTCCGGAATCGTCTGTCCAGAACTGGTCGTTGCTGTTGGCAAAGGATGGCGTCACCCACTGGCCCTGGGCAGCCCAGTCGGGCGCACTGGGTTTGAGTGCGTCGGGGAAAAACACGGGCGCACCGGCGTCGAAATGGGTGTTCGTGGCCCACGCAGTGACGGCGTTGCTGGCATTCAAGAACAGCAGCCGATCAATCCAGGCGGGCCCCCACTCACTTCCACGCTGACCCGTGGGATTGCCCAGGGTGAGCAGATAGCGCCCTGCGTGCGACTGGGTGAAACCAAACTCCTCGTAGTCGACCGGTGCCCCCAGCACGGTGACCACGAACTTGCCGGTGTGGAACCCTAATCCGTCAGTGAACGTGCCCGGCGAGACCACCGTTGCATCGATGAATGTCGCCGACAAGGCGTTCCAGCCGCGCTCGGCAGCCAGCGACAGCGCCAGCGAATCGGTCTTGACGGTTCCCCGCGAGGCGATGCCCAGCGAATAGACGGACCCGGTCGGCGAATTGCGGATCAGGATTTCCCGGATCTCGAGGGAGACCGGCGCACTTTCTCCAACCAGCTGGTTCTCGCGGCTCAGCACACCGAGATCAGGCAGCAAAGAAATCTGGTAGCTGCCTGCGCGCGATGCGTCGAGCAGGTAGGAATCGTAGTCGGCCGGGATGGAACCCGGGGGCAAAGGAAACGCAGGCGGGGGCTGTCCGGCAGGTTGGGCGTTGAACAACCCGGTCAGCGCGCCATTGAAGGCACGCCCGTTCGCCAGGAAGCTGGTGATCTGCGCGCTGGTCGCATCAAGCCCCAGCAAGGGGGCTTCGTCCGGATGAGTCGCAAATGGCTGCACGGTGGGTCCTGCGGGGATCAGAGGTGGGCACGCCGGGAATCGGCATGCACCGGATGCCTGATAGTGGATCAATTCAACGGCTGACGCTTGCGCGGGACGGGTCCGGACTTTGCGGGTGTTCGAAGGTCGGACCTGGGCAAGCCCGAGCGCTATCATCGTTCCGTATTTCGCGGTGAGAAGACCGCCGCCCCCCCCCTTTCGGAGAAAGCACATGGACCTCGGACTTGCCAACAAACGCGCTGTCGTCACCGGCGGCACCAAAGGCATCGGACGCGCGATCGTCGAGACGCTTGCGGCAGAAGGCTGCCACGTCGCCTTCTGCGCGCGCAACGCGGCGGAGGTCGAGGCCACCAGCCAGGCGCTGGCCGGGCGCGGCGTCAAGGTGTTCGGGCGCGCGCTCGATGTCGGCGACGGCGCCGCACTGAAGGCCTGGGTCGACGACGCCGCAAAGGCCTTTGGCGGACTGGACATCGCGATCGCCAATGTCAGCGCGCTGGCCACCGCACCGGGCGAGCAGTCGTGGCAGCAGGCCTTCAACATCGACATCCTCGGCACGATCCGGCTTGTCGAGGCGGCGATCCCGCATCTGGAGCAAAGCGACTCCGGCGCGATCGTCAACATCGCCAGCACGGCGGGCCGCGAAGTCGATGCGGCGGCGGGTTCCTACGGCGCCATGAAGGCGGCCCTGATCCACTACACGAAGGGGCTCGCTCACCGGCTGGCGGCCAAGCGGATTCGCGCCAACGTGGTTTCGCCCGGCACGATCTATTTCGATGGCGGAGTCTGGGATCGGATCAAGACCGGACTGCCGGATCGGTATGCCGGTGCCATGGCGCGCAATCCGCTGGGGCGGATGGGGACGCCGGAAGAGGTGGCGAGTGCGGCGGCGTTTCTAGCCAGTCCTCGGGCGTCGTTCACGACGGGGACGAACTTGCTGGTGGACGGGGCGATTACGCGGGGGGTGCAATTTTAGGCGACGCACTTGCTTCGATTGAACTGCCTGCGGCCTGGGTCGTGGACTGCCCACGTCTGGACACGCGCGCGGATTTGCCCTTCATCGCTCAGCATGCTCACCTCATTGAGGTGACGCCCGACGTTGACATGAGCGGCGGCACGAAGGCTGCGAAGCAGCCTTTGCGGCGACCGCTCGATGGCGGGGTTAGACCGCACGAGCTACGCCGCCAAAAGTGAACACCTTTGGATGGCAGCCAGTTCCTTCTTGAGAGCTTCTCTGGCAACCGCGGTGTCGTATGCGACTTGCCCGCGCAACCACCAACCGTCGCTCAGGCCGAAGTAACGGCAGAGCCGAAGGTCAGTGTCTGCCGTAACCGAGCGCTTGCCAGCGACGATTTCGCCGATCCTCTGCGCAGGTTCGCCGATGTCCTTTGCGAGGCGATACTTCGTAAGCCCAAGTGGCTTGAGGAATTCTTCTTCAAGCATCTCGCCGGGCGAGACAGGTAGAACCGTGCGCATGACTTCTTCTTTCAGTGATAGTCGACGATCTCAACGCCTATCGCCCCTTCTGGGGTCCAGACGAAGCAGACGCGCCATTGCTGATTGATGCGGATACTGTGCTGTCCTTTGCGATCATCTTTCAGCGCGCCCATGCAGCCGCGCAATCGGCCGGGCGCCGTCGCCCCCTACCGATACTTCCTCAACTCCAGCTTCCCGATCTGATTGTTGTGCACCTCATCGGGCCCATCCGCCAGCCTCAGCACCCGGGCCATCGCATAAGCATGCGTCAACCCAAAATCATTGCTGGTCCCCCCGCCCCCGTGCGCCTGGATCGACCAGTCGACCACCTGGCAGGCCATGTTCGGCACCGCGACCTTGATCATCGCGATCTCGGTCTTTGCCACCTTGTTGCCCACCGTGTCCATCCGATGCGCCGCGTTCAGCGTCAGCAGCCGGTTCTGCTCGATCATGATGCGCGCAAGCGCGATCCGCTCGACCGTCACGCCCTGCTCGGCCACCGGCTTGCCGAAGGCCACCCGGCCCAGGCTGCGGCGGCACATGCGCTCGAGCGCGCGCTCGGCCATGCCGATCAGGCGCATGCAGTGATGGATGCGGCCCGGGCCGAGGCGCCCCTGCGCGATCTCGAAGCCACGGCCCTCGCCCAGCAGCAGATGATCGGCGGGCACGCGCACGTTCTCGAACAGCACCTCGCTGGCCCGGTCGGGCATGCCATAGAAGCCGAACACCGGGATTGACCGCTTGACCGTGACGCCGGGAGTCTCCATCGGCACCAGGATCATCGACTGCTGCTGATGGCGGTTGGGGTTGTCGGGGTCGGTCTTGCCCATGAAGATCGCGATCTTGCAGCGCGGGTCGGTGGCATTGGTCGTGTACCACTTGTGGCCGTTGATCACGTAGTGATCGCCGTCGCGGCGGATCGACGATTCGATGTTGGTCGCGTCGCTCGAGGCCACCTTCGGCTCGGTCATCGCGAAGCATGAGCGGATCTCGCCGGCCAGCAGCGGCTTGAGCCAGCGCTCCTGGTGTTCCTTCGTGGCGTAGCGGGCCAGCACTTCCATGTTGCCGGTGTCGGGCGCCGAGCAGTTGAACACCTCGGGCGCGAGGAACGAACGGCCCATGATTTCGCACAGCGGCGCGTATTCCAGGTTCGTCAGGCCGGCGCCGTGTTCGGAGTGCGGCAGGAACAGGTTCCAAAGGCCTTCCTTGCGCGCCAGGGGCTTCAGTTCCTCCACCACCGGGTGCACCTTCCAGGGACCGAGGCTTTCGGCTTCCTGGAAATGCCGGGCCTCGTTCGGATAGATGTGCTGATCCATGAAGGCGGACAGGCGGGCCTGCAGTTCTTGCACCTTGGGCGCGGGTTCGTACATGGGCGGGATTCCTGGGTGGGGTCGAAGCTGGGGCGCCGATCGATGGCGCGAACCGGCCATTTTATGTCGCGCCCCGCGGGTCTCGGGCTAAGATAATCTCGCCCCGATCGGGCCGGGATTATGGGCGTGCCGATCGGGTTCCCAACACGAGCCCCCCAGGGGCCGCCATCGACCTGGAGACACCGATGAAACGACGCACCCTTCTTGCTTCGGGCATGGCGGCGCTGGCCGCACCGGCCCTGCGCGCGCAGCCGCGATTCCCCAGCCGCCCCATCACGATCTATGGTGCGCTGCCGGCCGCCGGCGTGATGGATCAGCATCTGCGGCTGCTGGCCGAACGCGCACAGAAGATCCTTGGTCAGTCGATCCTCATCGAAGCCAAGCCAGGCGCGG
>DAONCJ010000108.1:0-9432 GCA_035401985.1 Burkholderiaceae bacterium
GCGGCCTGCCCGGCTTCGAGATGATCGCCTGGACAGCCGTCTTCGTGCCGGCCGGCACGCCGGAGCCGATCGTGGCCGTGCTCAACGCGAAGATCACCGAATTGCTGCGCACGCCCGACGTGCGCCAGCGCATGGGCGCGGCCACCGAGATATCGCCCGGCACGCCGCGGGAACTGGGCGAATTCGTCGTGCGCGAAATCGACAAGTGGAAGCGGGTCGTCGCGCAGGCGAAGATCGAGATCGAATAAGCGGCGCGCTTCACAGCGCCCCAGTCCGCGTGCGCGCGGACGTTCAGCCGCCCGCGCCTGCGGACGGCTGCGCAGGCGGCCCTGCTGGCAGCCCCGCCTGCGGCCCGACCAGCGCATCGGCCTCATCAAGCAGCACCTGCGCCTGCGCATGCTCGTCCATCGATTCGAGGTTCATCGCACGGTTGCGTCGCACGGCGGCGCGTTGCGCCAGCGTGTCGGCGTCGGGCGGACCTTCGTCGAACAGCTTCTGCGCCTGCGCGAACAGCACTTCGGCCATCGCATGTTCGCCGGCCAGGCTCAGGCCGGTGGCGCGGTTGGCACGGACACGCGCACGCTCATCGCGGACCAGCGCCGCATTGCGCTCGAAGTCGAACAAGCCCTGCGCCCGCGCGTAATGCGGCTCGGCATCGGTGAAGCGGCCGATCGCCGCCAGGTTGTCGGCCCGCGCAGCAGCGATGCCCGCCAAAGTGCGGCGGCCCGCGCGCTCGGGCGGACCGTTCTCGATTAGAGCCAGCGCCTGCGCGTACAGCGCGTCGGCCGCCATCGGCTGACCCCAGCGCTCGAGGTTGCCGGCGCGCTCCGCACGCAGCCGCGCACGGGCCAGGGTGCGCACCTTGGCGTCCGCCAGCGCATCGAAGAGATCCTGCGACACCGCGTACAGCGGCTCTGCCTGCGCGTGGTGTCCCGCGCGGTCGAGGTTTCCTGCGCGATTGGCGCGGACGCGTGCGCGCAGCAGCCGACTCTGCTCCGAATCGGGCTGTCTGTCGAACACGGCCTGCGCCTGCACATAGAGCGCTTCGGCCGGCTCGAATCGTCCTGCCTGCGCCAGATTGAGCGCGCGACGAGCCCGCAGCCGCGCGCCCGGAACCGGCATGGGCCGCATCGCGTCCAGGTCGTCGAACAGCACCTGGGCCTGCGCATAGATCGCCTCGGCCTCGTCATGGCGGCCCAGCGCGCACAGATTGCCCGCGCGGTTGGAGCGCACGCGGGCACGGCGCAGGCGGATGGATTGAGAATCCGGCAGCTCGTCGAACAGGTCCTGGGCGAGCGCCAGCAGATTGCTGGCCACGTCGCGCTGGCCCAGCATGATCCGGTTGGCCGCACGGTTGGCGTGCAGCCGCGCCTGCTGCAGACGCACGGCGGGCCGATCCGGCAGCGCCGCCAGTGCATCGTGCAGCGCCGCGAACAGCAGTTCGGCGGTTTCATGGTGCCCCAGCAGCGCCAGATTGCCGGCCCGGCTCAAGCGCACCTGGGCGATCGTCAGCGCTATCTCATCGGTGGACGGCAACGCCTCCAGTCGCAGCAGCGTCGCCTGATGCAGGCTCTCGAGTGCCTCCGAGGGACCGGTGCGCGCCGCCTCCTCGAGCGGAGCCAGCATCGGGCGGGGATCGAACATCAGCGGCTGTCCGATATACCGGAGGGGGCGGACGGGGCGGACGGGGCGGAGGAGACGGAGGGCGCGGACGGGCCCGCGGCGAAGGCGCGCGCCAGATCGCTCGCCTCGAGCTGCCAGGCGCGACCGAAGCCGCCGTTCAGGCTGGCTCGCTGCGATTCGATCCGCCAGAAGGCGAAGTCGGCATACAGCGCCGCCTTGGGGCGCGCGGCCAGAAAGCACGCGCGGGCCTGCGTGCCCTCGACGCTGCCGCGTTCCAGGCGTCGGGCCTGTCCGATCAGGGTGATGCGCGGATGGGCCAGCGGATCGCCCGCGCCCGGCTCGCCGGCAAGCAGCGAGCAGCGCGGATCGGCTCGCAAGGCGGGCGTGTGGGCGGCAAGACCGGAGATCAGGATGATCGGCGCGCCGCGATCGTCGCAGGCAAAGGTGGTGCGGCTGGCCAGCGGATGGCCGGTGCCCGGCTCGATCACCGCCAGCGTTCCGTGCCGGCTGCTGCGCAGCAGCCGGGCGGCCAGCGCAAGCGCGGTCTCGTCGACGGGCTGGAAGGTCCGTGCGGACTCGGGGGATGGCGTTTCAGACATGGCGTCGGTGCATCTTGCGCATGCCTGAATGGTAGTCTGCCGCGATCCAACCCGGGGCAGGCAGGCTGTGAGCGAACTGATTCTTCATCACTACGATTTTTCGCCGTTCGCTGAAAAGATCCGGCTGGCGCTCGGACTGAAGCGTGCAGCCTGGCGCTCGGTGATCGCGCCCTCGGTCATGCCCAAGCCGGAACTGACGGCGCTGACCGGCGGCTACCGGCACATCCCGGTCCTGCAGATCGGCGCCGACGTGTACTGCGACACCCGCACCATCGCGCGCGAACTCGATCGCCGGTTTCCGGATGCCCCGCTGCAGACACCGGCCACTCGAGGGCTCGCCGTGGCCATCGAAGCCTGGGCCGAGCGCGATCTGTTCTGGCCGATTGCGCGCTATGTCTCGGGCATCAACGCCGACACGGTCAGCCCTCAGTTGCACGTCGATCGCGCAGCGTTGCGCGGCAAGCCGACGCCTTCGAATGCGCGCCTGAAGGCGGTGGCCACGCGCAACCTCGGACTGATGCGCAGTCAGCTGCCGGTCGTGGAAGACCTGCTTGCGCACGGCCGCGACTGGCTGGTCGGCGACGCACCGGGGCAGGCCGATCTGGCGGCCTATCACGGACTGTGGTTCCTCAGCGCGTTCGCGATCGACTGTTCGCACGAGCTTGTCTCCTTCGGGCGGACGCGCGCGTGGATGGCCAGAGTTGCGGCCATCGGGCATGGCGTTGCGCAGCCGATGTCCGCAAAGCAGGCGCTCGACGTGGCTGCGCAAGCCGACCCTGCGCCGACCAGGCCCTCGGAGTTGGACGATGCGCTGCCGCGGCTCGGCGCCCAAGTCGCCGTTCGACCGGACGACTACACCACCGCGGCGGTCGAAGGCGAGCTGGTGCAGATGGACCGCAACGACATCGCGATTCGTCGGCACGACACGAGGCTCGGCGAGACGGTGGTGCACTTCCCGCGCAACGGCTACGCGGTCAAGGCAATCGCTGAATGAGCGAACTCACGACGCCTTCGGCGTCTGCCTCGACCACCACAGCACCAGCGGCCCGAACAGCACGCCGGCGGCCAGCACCGAGAACCCGGCCATCCAGCCGGACGGTGAAGAGGCGCCGCCGAAGGCATCCAGCGCCGTGCCGACCGTCCAGCCCGCCAGAGCCGACAGGCCGAATCCGACGGTCGAGTGCATCGCCATCGTCGCGCCCTTGAAGCGGGGATCGGCGCTCGCGCTCATGCCGGCAGTGAGCGAGCCGGAATCGGCCGGCACGGTCACCGCATAGCACAGCACCAATACCAGCAGCAGCAGCGGCGGGCCGCCCGCCAGCGCCCCGATCGACAAGGCCACCAGGGCCGAGACGATCTGAATGACCGTCACCGCGCGGTGCCGGCCGAAGCGGATCGAGAATTCATTGCCCAGGATGCTGGCCGGCATCGCCAGCACCGTGACCAGCACACTGACCGCGATCGGTTCGAGCAGCGAGCCCGAGCCGTTGCGCGCAACCACGTAGGTCCAGAACGCGACGATCCAGGTCCGCATGCCATACAGCTCGAAGCAGTGCGCCCCATAGCCCAGGATGTAGCCCATGGCCGTGCGGTTGCGAAGCACGGGCCGGAAGTCGAGCAGCGCGCCGCTTGGGGGCGGAGGCGGCACCGCCTTCATCGACCAGGCGGTGGCCGCCATGACGAGCGGCCCCAGGCCCGTCAGCACGAAGGCCCAGCGCCACCCGAGGCTGTCGGCAACCAGCTGCGACACCAGGAAGGACAGCCCGACCCCCAGCGAATAGCTCGACGTGTACAGCGTCACGCTGCGAGACGCCTCGCCAGGCTCGAGCCGGTCGGTCAGCGCCCGCAGGCCCGGCATGTACGCGCCGGCGAATCCGATGCCCGCGAGGCCCCAGAGCACCATCGCCGATATCAGTCCCTGGGCCAGCCATCCAAAGGCCATGGTCGCCAGTGCGCTGAACAGTGAGCCGCCCAGCAGCAGCCGTCGCGCATCGATCCGGTCGGTCAGCGAACTGAGCACCGGCACGGCCAGCATGTAGCCGGCCGCGTAGGCGGCTGCCAGCAGCCCGGCCTGCGCATTGGTCAGGCCCCACAGGGGGATGAGGTGAACGACCATGACCGCCGGCACCACCACGTGGGGCAGCAGGTTGCCGACCTGCCCGGCGCACATGGCGACAATGAGAGGTTTTCCGCGCATGGACCGAGCCTAACGCAGGCACCGTCGGGTCATGGGTGTGCGGCGATTCCGGAAAACCCGTCATTCGCCCGCAGGCCGCAGGTCGTACAGCTCGCTGCCGGAGGGAAGCCGCGCGCCACGCCACAGCGCCGGGTCGATCGCCCGGCCGTTGGCGCGGATCCAGTCGGTGACCGGATTGCCCGCCACGTTGCGCGCCATCCGCCGGCTCACGAACGACAGATCGCCGACCATCGCGAAGCGCAGCTTTCGCTGCTCGACCAGCGCGACGAAACGCTCCAGCGGCATGGCCGGATCGACGCCATGGAAGCCGCCGCGGGCCATCACCGGTTCGCCGAAGGCGATGATCATCGGCGCGGCCAGGTGCGTGCTCGAGGTCGCGAGCAGATAGCGCTCGCCGTCCCAGTGGTCCTGCAGGTAGGTGACCAGCCGGGTGGTGTCGGGCAGTTGCCCGTAGCGCGCCGGCGTTGCGCGCTCGAAGCCGGTGATCAGACGCTGCAAGTCGGCGGCCGGCAGCAGACCCGAGCCAGGCAGCAGCACGCTGCTCAAGGCCCACGCTACCGGCAGGATGAGCAGGCCCGCCGCGCCCAGCAGCCCCGCGCCGGTTTCCAGCGGGGACGGCGCCGCGCCGCTTGAGCGCTCGGGAAGACGGGCAGCATTAGGGGATGACCGCAGGGAAGAAAAGCGCGCCGCCAGCAAGCCGATGGCAGCAGCACTCGAGGCGCCCAGCAGCGCGACAACGAGCCACCCGGCCCAGCCGCCGATCCAGCCTTGCGGCGCGAACAGCGATCCATCCAGGGCGGTGGCGTGTATGTGAAGCTGCCATGCGGCGGTAACCGCCACGACCGCCGCCGCTCCGGACGGCATCGCCGTGCGCAAGCCCCGCCACAGCGCAGCAACCCCAAGCCCTGCCAGCGCCGCCATCGGAGGGGCCAGCGTGGCAAGGTAGTAGAAGTGCATGATCCCGCCGGTCGAACTGAACAGCACCCACGCGGTCGCCAGCCAGGCTCCCCAGAGCACCAGTCCGGCGGAGCTTGAGCGCGGCGGCCCGCGCCGACGCAAGATCGGCCACGCCCCCATCAGCAGACCGGTCAGCGTCACGGGCAGCCACCATCCGGCCTGCGCCGCCAGTTGGCCATCGAACAGGCGCAGCGGTCCCGCCGGAGCCCGCACGAACAGCCGCGACACCGCGCTGCGCGGGCCCGACGGGGCACCCGCTGCTGTAGCGTCGCTCGAGCCCGCCGCTCTCTCGGTCGCCGGCCGAGCCTGCCGGGCCGGCGCGGCATACTGGGCCGCCGGCTTCAGCAAGGCCACAAAGCGGCCCAGGCCGTTGTGACCGACCATCAGTTCGAGCACCGAATTGGTCTGGCTGCTGCCCACGAAGGGGCGCTTGTCGGGCGCCGTGCTCTCACAGAGCAGCGCCCACGACAGCGAGCACACCACCAGCACCGGCGCCGCCAGCAGCAGATCGCCGATCCGGCGGCGCAGCGGCAGCGGCGCACAGACCGCGTAGGTCAGCACCAGCGCGGGCAGCACGATGAAGGCGGCCAGCATCTTCACATTGAACGCGACCCCCAGCGCTGCCATCGACAGCAGCAGCAGCGCACGCCGCCCGGTCTGCGCAGCCGCGAGCAGCGCCCATGCGCTCAGCAGCACCGCGAGCACCAGCGCACTGTCCATGTTGTTGGTGCGATTGACCGCCACCAGCACCGGCGTCAGCGCCAGCAGCAGCGCGGCAGCCAGCGCGGCGCGCGCATCGGCGGTGCGCCGCACCATGCGATGGAGCACCCAGACACAAGCCACGCCCATCAGCACCTGCGGCAGCATCAGTGCAAACGGGCGATAGCCCAGCAGCTTCACGCTGGCCACCTGCAGCCACAGGGCCACCGGCGGCTTGTCGACCGAGATGAAGCCCGCGGGATCGAAGGCCGCGAACACGAAGTTGTGCCAGTTCAGCGCCATGCTGCGCACTGCGGCCGAGTAGTACTCGGCGCCCCAGCCGCCCTGTTCGACCGCCCATAAGCGCAGCGTCAGCGCGAGAGCCAGGACGGCCAGCAGCGCCAGCCGTTCACGCCATGCGGCCGAAGCCGCGGGCGGCATGGCAGCGGTCGCGCAGATGGCATCGGGCTGCCGGGAATCATCGGTCATGGGGATCGAAGCGCTCATCGGATCACGGGTCCGGGTGACAGGTACCACGGCATGCCGCAACTGTGCAGGGGTCTAACGCTTCTTTACCCGAAGCGGGCGGTTCGGGCCCGGCACCGAACCGTTTTTGCGCGACGGCACCGCATCGCGACAGCGCCGCTGGCTAAGATGGCGGCCTGCGACACCCCTCGGTGCCTTCACCCGACTTCTTCGAGAGACCGCCATGGCCGATCACCTGATTCCGACGCCCGCCCTTCACCGCTGGGTGATTGACCTGTTTCGTGCCGCTGGCTCGAGCGAACGAGAGGCGACACTGACGGCCGACCATCTGGTTGGCGCCAACAAGGCGGGACACGATTCCCATGGCGTGGGCATGGCGCCGCGCTATGTCGACTCGCTGCTCAATGCGGAACTGCAGCTGAACCAGACGGTGAAGCTGCTGAGCGACACCGGCGCGATGATCTCGGTCGACGGCATGCGCGGCATGGGCCAGTCGGTCACTTATCAGGCGATGGAGCTGGCCATCGCGCGTGCGCGCCAGCATGGCGTGTGCGTGATGGGGCTGCGCAACTCCCATCACCTGGGCCGTGTCGGACACTGGGCCGAGCAGGCCGTCGCCGCCGGTCTGGTGTCGATCCACTTCACCAACGCGGTCAGCCGCAACCCGATGGTGTCGCCGTTCGGTGGTGGCCAGGGGCGCTACAACACCAACCCGTTCACGGTCGGCATTCCCCGTCAGGATGGCGGACCGATCGTGCTCGATTTCGCGACCAGCGCCGTGGCGCACGGCAAGGTGCGCGTGGCGTACAACAAGAAGGTGCCGGTGCCCCCGGGCTGCCTGATCGATGCCAACGGCGAGCCGACCACCGATCCGGCCGTCATGTTCGAACCGGTCGGTGGAGCCAGCGGCGCGCTGCAGCCCTTCGCGCGGCACAAGGGCTACGCGCTGGCGATGGTCTGCGAACTGCTGGGAGCCGCGCTGATCGGCGGCGAAACCACGCAACCGGCCAACATGCCGACCAAGTTCGCCGTTTGGAACAACATGCTGGCCATCGTCTTCGACCCGGCCCGCATCAGCGGATCCGAAGGCTTCGAGGCCGAGGCCAAGAGCTTCGTCGAATGGGTCCGGACCGCCCGCCTCTCGGCCGATGGCCAGGAACTTGGCGGCATCCTGATGCCTGGCGACCCCGAGCGGCGGATGCGCGAAGCACGTGCGCAGATCGTGCCGATCGACCCCGGCACGATGGCTCAGATGGACCGCGCAAGCGCCGCAGTGGCGGCTCGCTTCGGGCAGTCGCCCGGACCGCTGTCGGCGCTCGAGCGCGGCTGCTGAACGCGCCGCGACACCGCCTGTCGGGCGGATTCAACCGTCCAGGCCGGCATCGCTCAAGTGACGGGCCGAGGTGCCGATGACCGTCTGAACTGAATGGGCTGGTTGCGCTGCATCGAGCGGGGTCCGCCCGAAACCGGAAGCTTTGGACCATGGTCGAAATCTCAGCCGTCTCAGCCGTCTCGGGGATCAGTGCCATCCGCCCCCTCGAACCCGCCGGCCAGCGCGACCACGCGCTGACCGCGACGCTCGAGGCCACGTGGCGCCGACTCCAGAAGGAACTGTCGGATCTGCGCGCCGCCCAGGCGGCACCCACCCCGAAAACGCGGGCCGACCTCGATTCACTGACCTCCCGCATCGCAGCCATCGAGGAGCGGCTCGCCCGCCAGGCGCATCTCGCACACCTGCACTCGAAACCGGGCTGAGCAGGCGTCTCGACCACTCTCAGCAGGTTGCGCCGGGCAGGTCTCAGGCCGGCGCGTGCGACACCTTAGGCTCACGGATCGGCAGGTTCGCCAGCGCCGCCCCCAGCGCCAGCAAGGCGTCCGCGTACCACATCCACAGGTAGCTGCCGGTGTGGTGGATCGCCAGCCCGCCCAGGTACGCACCGAAGAAGCCGCCCACCTGGTGCGACAACAGCGTCATGCCAAAGAGCGTCGCCAGGTAGCGCACGCCGAACAGCTTGCCGACCACGCTGGCCGTCGGCGGCACGGTGCCTAGCCAGGTGAGGCCCAAGCCGATGGCCAGCACGTAGAACGTCCATTCGGTCTTTGGCGCCGCGAGGTACAGCACCACCAGCAACGTGCGCGACGCATACATCCAGAACAGGATGTATTTGCTGCGCACGCGGTTGACCAGATAGCCGGCGCCCAGGCTGCCCGCGATGTTCGCAAGGCCGATCAGCGCCAGCGACCAGCTCGCCACCGACGCTGGCAGACCGCACAGGCTGACTTCGCCCGGCAGGTGCGTGACCAGAAAGGCGATGTGGAACCCGCAGGTGAAGAAGCCGGCATGCAGCCACAGGTAGCTCCGGTCGCGAAAGGCGCCGCGCACCGCTGCCTTCAGTCCTCCACCGTCGCTGGCCTTCAAGGCCGCCGCAGCCTGCGCCGAACGCCGCATCAGGCGAGTGATCGGCAGCGCCATCAAGGTGAAGGCGGCGAGTGACCACATCGCGCCCATCCATCCGATGCTGGCGATCAGCCTCTGCGCGATCGGCGCAAACACGAACTGGCCCAGCGAACTGCCCGCATTGATCACACCGGATGCGGTGCCGCGACTGGATGCGGGCACGAAATGCGCGACCGCGCCGATCAGCACCGAAAAGCTGCAGGCGCCTGCGCCCATCGACGTCATGATGCCCATGGTGATCGCCAAGCCGAAACCGCTGGTCATCAGCGGCGTCAGTGCCGCGCCGAGCGCAAGCATCAGAACGCCGCCGGCCAGCACCCGGCCGGGCCCGTATCGGTCGGCGACCGCGCCGGCCACCGGCTGGATCGCTCCCCAGACAAGCTGTCCGATCGCCAGCGCGAAACTGATGGTGA
>DAONCJ010000109.1:0-4991 GCA_035401985.1 Burkholderiaceae bacterium
GTGTCCGGCGTCGTGTCGATGGGCTTCATGACAGCCCTGTCGGCCGTGCCGCACATGCAGTCGGGCCGCCTGAAGCCGATCGCGGTGGCCGCCGAGCGGCGCCTGGCGCAGATCCCATCCGTGCCCACGATAGCCGAACTCGGCCTGAAGGATTTCGAGGTCAGCTCCTGGAGCGGCCTATTCGCGCCGGCGCGCACGCCGCCCGAGATCGTCGCCCGGCTGCATCGCGAGGTGGCCCGGATCCTCACCCTGCCCGAGGTCCGGGAAAAATTCGCCGCCCAGGGGGCCGAGCCGGTGGGCAGCAGCCCCGAGCAGTTCCGGGGATACGTACGCGCCGAGATCGACAAATGGGCGCAGGTGGTGCGCGCCTCCGGCGCGCGCGCTGACTGAGGAGAACACGACATGAGCCAGCTGCCCGTCCACTGGGAAGTCTTCGCCTTGCGCTATGCCACCATCGGGCGGCGGCGTCTCGAGATGTTCATCAACCACGATCTGCACGACGGACCGCAGGCGATGGATTATTTCGTCTGGCTGCTGCGCCGCGGCGACGACCTGATCCTGGTCGACACCGGCTTCAATGCCGCGATGGCGCTCGAACGCAAGCGCGACTTCCTGCGTTGTCCGATCGACTCGTGGTCGAAGGCGGGCATCGACGCCGGGGCGATCCGCGATGTCGTGATCACGCATGCGCACTACGACCATGCCGGCAATCTGGACCTGCTGCCGGGCGCACGCTTCCATCTGCAGGAACGCGAAATGGCCTACGCGACCGGGCGCGACATGCGCCAGAAGATGATGCGCCACGCCTATTGCGTGGATCACGTCTGCTCGCTGGTCAAACTCGTGTTCGATGACCGCGTTCAGTATCACGACGGGGATTGGGAGTTGCGGCAAGGGGTGTCGGTGCACCTGGTCGGCGGACATACCCGCGGCCTGCAGGTGGTGCGGGTGCACACCAAGCGCGGATGGGTCGTGCTGGCCTCGGATGCCGCGCACTATCTCGAGAACTTCGAGGCCCGCTCGCCGTTTCCGATCGTCGCCGATGTCGGCGACATGCTGCGCGGCCACGACCGCCTCGAGCAGCTCGCCGAATCGCCCGACCACGTGGTGCCCGGCCATGATCCGATCGTGATGAGCCGGTACGCGCGCAGCGGCCCGGCCGGCCTGGACATCGTCAGCCTGACCGATCCGGTCGAGGCACCGGCAGCCGGCCGCCGCGCATGAGCCCGGGGCCCGCGCGAACCGAAGTGCCCGAGTGGCGCTCGATCCTCTTCGTCCCTGCGGACCAGCCGCGCTTCATCGACAAGGCGCACCTGCGTGGCGCCGACGCCATCCAGCTCGACCTCGAGGACGCCGTGCCCTCCGATGGCAAGGCGGCGGCCCGCGCGGCGCTGCCGGCGGCCATTGCGCAGCTGGCGGGGCACGCGGTGCCGGTGGTGGTGCGCATCAACCGCGGATGGCGCGACGCGATGGCCGACCTCGACGCGGCTGTCAGACCGGGCGTGCGGGTGATCACCGCGCCGAAGGTCGAGGATGCCGGGCGGGTGCGCGCGCTCGACGAAGTGATCGGCGAGTTCGAGACGGAGCGCGGCCTGCCGCTCGGAGGCATCGGTCTGCTGCTGCTGATCGAAAGCCCCGCCGCGCTGCCGATGCTGCACGAACTGGCCGGCGCATCGCCGCGGGTCGTCGCGATGACGCTGGGTCCCGAGGACTATTCGCTCGCGGCCGGTTGCACGACCGATGCGCCGGCACTGCTCGGCCCCAACCTGGCGGTGGCCCAGGCCTGCGCCGCCAGGGGCCTGCTGCCGCTGGGGTTCGTCGGGTCGATCGGCGATTTCCAGGATCTGGCAGCGTTTCGGCTGAAGATCGAACAGGCACGTCAGCTCGGATTCCGGGGCGCCGCGGTCATTCATCCGGCGCAGGTGGCGATCCTGAATGAGGCGTTCGGTCCGTCGGCCGACGAGCTTGCCTGGGCGGCACGCGTGGTCAAGGCGGCGGCCGCAGCGGGCGAGGGCGCTTTCCAGCTCGATGGCCGCATGATCGACCTGCCCATCGTGTTGCGCGCACGGCGCTGGCTGCGCCAGGCCCGCCCGGACGCCCTCGCCTGACACATCCACTTACAAGACTTGCAATCTGCGGGTTCTCCGATCGGCATGCTGGCGCGTTGAATGCATACGACAGCCAACCATCCGGAGATCAACATGCTTCGCAAGTCCGTCATCGCTGCAACCGTCTTCGCCACCGGGCTTGCCACTTCGGGGATGGCGCAGGCGGCCGACCCGATCGGTGGCGCGATTCTCGGCGCCGGTGCCGGCGCCCTGTTGGGCCACGTCCTGGGCGGCCGTGACGGCGTCCTGATCGGTGGCGCCCTTGGCGCGGTTGTGGGAGCCGGCGCGGCCTCCGCGCAGCGGGCCAGCCATCGCGGCTATGGCTACGGCGATCCGGGCTACGGCTATCCGCCGGGCGCCGTGCAGCCGCTGCCCCCTGTCGTCGTCAGCCCCGGGGTTGCGGCCTACCCCCCGCCTCACTACCCGGGGCCAGCCTATCCGGCGCCGTCGGTCGGCTATGGACAGCCCCAGCCTGTCTATCGCGGTGTTCCGCCCGCCCCCGGCGTGTACTACCCGGGTTACGGCGGCGCGCGGGCCGACTGGGAGCGTGCCCGGTTCGAAGAGGAGCGGCGCGCCCGCTGGGAGCGTCAGCGCGACCGCCGCCATTGGGAGTACGAGCAGGCGACCCGTCAGCAGGGGCAGTACCCGCAGTACGGACGCGACGGTGACCGTAACTGGCAGTGATGCGCTGCCCCGGCGCCCAGCGCAGCGCCTGTTGCGTGACCTCCGGTCAGCCGTCGCCCATGGTCGCGGCCGCCGGGAACATCGGCAGTGTGCGAATGCGCTGCCCGGTCAGCCGGGCCAGCGCATTCGCGACGGCCGGCGCCACCGGAGGCACCCCCGGTTCGCCCACCCCTCCCAGAGGGCCCGCGCTTGGCACGATCTGAACGTCGATCCGCGGCATGTCGCTGGCGCGCATCATCCGGTAGCCATTGAAATTCCGGCTGTTCGCCCGTCCGCCGGTGAAGGTCATCCTGCCCCACAAGGCGGCGGTCAGGCCATGCACGATTCCGCCTTCCATCTGCGCCTTGACCGTGTCCGGATTGATCGCGGTACCGCAATCGACCGCGCACGAGATCCGATGGATCTTCAGGCTGCCGGCCACCGGCTGCGACACTTCGGCGACCTGCGCGACGATGCTGCCGAACGATGCATGAAGAGCGAGGCCCCGGGCCCGACCGACCGCCGCCGGCTGGCCCCAGCCCGCCAGTTGCGCCGCCGCGTCCAGCACGGCCAGCAGCCGCGTATTTCCCGCGAGCAGTCGGCGCCGGAACGCCAGCGGATCCATACCGACACGCAGCGCCAGTTCGTCGATCGCGCTCTCGACCGTGAAGGCGTTGATCGAATGCCCCACCGAGCGCCAGTAGCCCAGCGGTACCGGCGAGTCATGGCGGACGAATTCGACCAGTGTCGAGCCGATCGCGTACGGGATGTCATTGGCGCCTTCGACCGCGCTGTTGTCCACTCCATTGGCGGGCAGCGGTCTGCGCTGGGCGGTGATCGATGGCGCGACGATGCGGTTCGCCCACGCCTGGATATCGCCCGCGCTGTCGACCACCGCCCGGATCCGCGACAGCGTCATCGGCCGATAGAAGTCGTGCGAAAAATCCTCTTCACGCGGCCACATCAGCTTGACCGGACGGCCCATCGCCTTCGCGGTGCGAATGGCCTGGGCGATGAAGTCCTGCTCGATCTTGCGTCCCAGGCCGCCACCCAGCATGGTGGTCGTCACGCTGATGCGGCTCGGGTCCAGGCCGGTGATCTGCGCTGCGGTCGCGACAACGCTCGCCTGGCCCTGGGTGGGCGCCCAGATGCGGCAGTCTGTGGCGGTGACCTCGGCAGTGCAGCAGAGCACCTCCATGCAGGCATGCGCCAGATAGGGCAGCTCGTAGGTCATCTCCAGCGCGCCCTGATTGCCCTCCAGCGCGCCCGCGGCGTTGCCGGTGTTCACCGCGATGGCGGGCGTGCCGTTGGCCATCAGGTCGCGCGCCCGCGCGGCGATCGCGACGCTGTCCATTTGCGCGGCGTTGGCCGGCTTGGCCCAGCTGACGGACAACTCGCGCGCCGCCTTGAACGCCGCCCAGGTGCCGGTCGCGACCACGGCCACCGCATTGCCGAGATTGACCACCGCCAGTGTGCCGGCTGGCTGCGAGGGCGCCAACTGGACCGTGCCGCCCAGGACGGGGCTCTGCTTGATGACGGCATAGAGCATGTTCGGGACCCGGACATCCAGCCCATAGACCGCGCTGCCGTCCACCTTCGAGGGCAGGTCGACACGGGGCAGGCTGCGCCCGATGAGTCCGCCGGACGGAGCTGCCGAAACAGATGGCGCGGACGGCAGGCTCAGTGTCGCCGCGGTTGCAGCCAGCTGACCATAGCTTGCGCTGAAAGCGGTGCCGGTGATGCTGACCCGGCCGTTTGACGCCACGCAATTGCTTGTCGGAACGTTGAAGATTTTCGCGGCCGCCAGGATCAGCAGTTCACGGCCCGCAGCGCCGGCCTGACGCAGTGCGTTGTAGTAACCGCGGATGCTGTTGCTGCCTCCGGTCAGCTGCATGCCGCGGAAGGCCGGATTGCCGAAGACGGGGCTGGCCGGGGCGTGTTCGGCGCGCATCTGGGACCAGGTCGCGCGCAGTTCGTCACCGACGATCTGGGCGAAGCCGGACAGCACGCCTTGGCCCATGTCGCTGCTGCCGACCAGCACGGTCACCAGGTCGTCGCTGGAGATCCGGATCCAGGCCTGCACCTGCGACCCTGGCGCAGTGGCCGCGTCAGCGCGGCGAGGGCCGACCATCAGGCTGACTCCCAGCAGCAGGCCTCCGCCCGCGGCGGCCTGGATCATGAAGCGCCGCCGTCCGGGCTGCGCCGCTTGTGCCGGATGTT
>DAONCJ010000109.1:5091-9391 GCA_035401985.1 Burkholderiaceae bacterium
GCGGCCTGGATCATGAAGCGCCGCCGTCCGGGCTGCGCCGCTTGTGCCGGATGTTCAGATGCCCACGGTACGCCCGGTGCGGGATCGATGTGGGCTTCAGGCAGCCTGGGCTCCAGGGGGGCGGAGACGGGCATTGGCATGGGCATGGGCATAGCGTTCATTCGCATCGCTCGCCTCCTCAGTTGCCGGCCGCGCGATGAATCGCCGCGCGCATCCTCTGGTAGGTGCCGCACACGCAGATATTGCTGCAGGCGCTGTCGATCGCGGCGTCGCTGGGACGCGCATTCTTCTTGAGCAGCGCTGCGGCCGACATCAGCATGCCGGACTGGCAGAAGCCGCACTGCGGGACCTGCTCGGCGATCCAGGCTTTCTGCAGCGGATGCGATCGGTTCGCAGACAGTCCCTCGACGGTGGTCACCTCCCGGCCTTGCACTTCCTTGATCTCGAGGTGGCAGGATTTGGCCTTTTCGCCCCCGACAAGCACGGTGCAGGCGGCGCAGACCTCGATACCGCAGCCGTACTTGGTACCGGTCAGCCCGAGGTTGTCCCGCAGGACCCAGAGCAGTGGGGTGGTGGGGTCGACATCGACGGTGTGCGACTGGGTGTTGACTTTGAGCGTGAAGATCATTGCTGCTCTCCTCCGGAGGCGAGTGGGATGCGCGCGCCCGCAGATCGGGCGGCTTTCCGTCCGTCGTGCGATGCTGACCGTGTATTCCGGCGCGAAATTTTCCGCTGGCGTGATATTCATCAAGTTTGCGGCGGACCGACGGTGTTATGAGGACCGCACGTCGGTGTCCGACGACCGTTCGCTCCGAGTCTTCTACCGCTGGGCTCGTCTGTTGAAATCGTGATGTAAGGAGTCGAGCGTTGATGATCCGAGCTGTATCCCTGATTGGCGCACCCACCGACATAGGCGCCGGCGCGCGCGGTGCCGGCATGGGCCCTGAGGCCCTTCGGGTCGCTGACATCGCCGCGCGCCTGGAGCTGTTGGGACTGTCGGTTGCCGATCGCGGCAACCTGTCCGGGCCGTCCAATCCCTGGCAGCAGCCGCGCGATGGCTATCGGCACCTGCCCGAAGTGATCGCGTGGAACCGGCTGGTGTTCGAGGCGGTCGGCGAAGAACTCGCGGCGGGTGCGATCCCGCTGCTGATGGGGGGCGACCACAGCCTGGCGATCGGCTCGATCAGTGCCGTTGCGCGTCACTGCCGGGACACCGGCCGCCTGCTGCGGGTAATCTGGCTTGACGCCCATGCCGACTTCAACACCAACGGTCTGACCCCCAGCGGCAACCTGCACGGCATGCCGGTGGCCTGCCTGTCCGGCTACGGTCCCGATCCGCTGGTGGCGATGGCCGGCTCGGTGCCCGCGGTCGATCGGCAGTCGATCCACGAGATCGGCATCCGCAGCGTCGATGCAGGAGAAAAGCGCCTGGTGCTCGAGGCAGGCCTGAACGTGCATGACATGCGCAGCATCGATGAACTGGGCATGCGCGAAGTGATGGCGCGCGCGCTGGCCGGCGTGGGTCCCCGGACGCATGTGCACCTGAGTTTCGATGTCGATTTCCTGGACCCCGAGATCGCGCCCGGTGTCGGCACCGGGGTGCGCGGCGGCCCGAACTATCGCGAGGCGCAGTTGTGCATGGAGATGATCGCCGACACCGGACAACTCGGATCGGTGGACCTGATGGAACTCAATCCGGCGCTCGATGTGCGCAACCGCACCGCCGAGCTGGCGGTGGAGCTGATCGAATCGCTGTTCGGCAAGAGCACCCTGCTGCGGCCTTGAGCGCCGCGCGCCGCCGAGGCGCTCAGCTGATCTCGATCACCAGCTTGCCCAGGGCGCCGCGGGCGGCCAGCTGCGCAATCGCCTCGGGCGCGCGCGCCAGCGGGAAGGTCTGCGATACGCGCGGACGCAGGCGGCCGTCCTGCCACATCCGCACCACCTCGTCGACATTGGCGGCATTGCGCTGCGGCTGCTGTTCGGTGAAGTCGCGCCAGTCGACGCCGACGATCTGGCAGACCTTCAGCAGCACGAGATTGGTCGGAATGCGCGGAATGCCCGCCGTGAAGCCCACCACCAGCAGTCGGCCGTCGCGGCCGGTGGCCCGCAGCGCGGGCTCGGTGTAGGGCCCGCCGACCGGGTCGTAGACCACATCGGCGCCCTTGGGGCCGACCAGATCCTTCAGCTGGTCGGTGAGGGTCTTCTGGGCCGCCTTGTCCTCGAGTTTTGTCGGGTAGACAAGGCCGGCCTGTGCGCCGCATGCCATCGCGAAGTCGAGCTTGGCCTGGGTCGAGGCGGCCGCCACGACCCGTGCACCGAGCGCCCGGCCGAGGTCGATCGCCGCGCAGCCCACGCCGCCGGCGGCGCCCAGCACCAGCAGGGTTTCGCCCGGCTGCAGACGGGCACGATCGACCAGTGCGTAATAGGCGGTGGCATAGGTGAGGACCAGACCGGCGGCTTCGAGCACGGGCGAGTCGGCCGGGATCTTCACACAGCGATCGGCCGCGATGGCGATCTTCTCGGCCATGGCCCCGATGCCGCACCGGCCGATCACCAGGTCGCCGGGCGCAAAGCCGCGCACATCTGCGCCGACACGCTCGACCACGCCGCAAAGCTCTCCGCCGGGCGAAAACGGCCGCTTCTGCTTGACCTGGTAGAGATCCTGGATGTGCAGCGCGTCGGGGTAGTTGACGCCGCAGGCGCGCACGCGCACCAGCAGCTGGCCGGGCGATTCGACCGGGTCCGGGACGTCCAGCAGCTGCAGCGTGCTGGCATCCCCGGGTTGCAGGCTGAGCAGGGCTTTCATGGTCGTGATTCCTGGTCGCGTCGGTGTGATGCTGCGATTGTCCGCGATGGCGCGACCGCTGGCTCGGGGGCTCGTGTCGTTCCCGGCGCCGGCGCCGGTGCAGGCCTCAGAGCATCTCGAGCGGCGTGCTCTGCCGGGGCGGGGCGAACATTGCATCGAGCCGGGCAAGCTGTTCGCCGTCCAGCACGATCGAGGACGCGGCTGCGTTCTCGCGCACGCGCTGCGGATGGCCGGTCTTCGGGAGGGCGATGGTGTCGTCACGCGCGAGCAGCCAGGCCAGCGCGATCTGGGCCGGCGTGTGACCGATGTCATGTGAGAGCGCCATCAGCCGGCGGTCGCTGATCAGGCGTGCCTGCTCGATCGGCGAATAGGCCATCACTGGAATCCGCCGCTCGCGCATCCAGGGCTGCAGATCCCATTCGATGCCCCGGCGCGTCAGGTTGTAGAGGACCTGATTGGTGGCAACGCCCCTTGTCGTGTCCAGGGTCCACCATGCCTGCAGATCCGACAGGTCGAAGTTGCTGACGCCGTAGTGGCGAATCTTGCCGGCCGCCTGCAGCGCGCGGAAGGCGGCCAAGGTCTCGCTCAGCGGCACCTGGCCGGGCCAGTGCAGCAGATACAGGTCGATACGATCGGTCTGCAGCCGCTTCAGGCTGCGTTCGCAGGCGGCGATCATGCCTTGTGCGGACGCGTTGTGCGGATAGACCTTGCTGACCAGGAAAGCCTCGTCTCGCCGACCGGCGAGGGCCTCGCCGATCAGCGACTCGGCGCGGCCATCACCATACATCTCGGCAGTGTCGATCAGCGTCAGGCCCAGATCCAGGCCCAGGCGCAGGCTGGCGATCTCATCGCCGCGGGTGCCGGCCCGTTCGCCCATCATCCAGGTGCCCTGGCCCAGGGCAGGGACCTGTTCGCCGGAGGGAAGGGAGACGGTCTTCATGGGCAGAGTCGGGTTTGTGCAGGCGCGCGCGGAGCGCCCCGGGATGTCGCGGTCGCGAAGTCAGCCTTCGCCGACGTGTCGGCAGGCCGCTTCGCGGCTGATGCGCAACACGCGTCAGGCGGCGGCGCGCAGCGCGGCCGCCTTGTCGGTCCGCTCCCAGCTGAACTCGGGCTCCTCGCGGCCGAAGTGGCCGTAGGCGGCGGTCTTGCCGTAGATCGGGCGCAGCAGATCGAGCATCTGGATGATGCCCTTCGGACGCAGGTCGAAGTGCTCCTGCACCAATGTCGACAGGCGCTCGTCGCTGACCGTGCCGGTGCCTTCGGTGGTGACCATGACGGAGGTCGGGCGGGCCACGCCGATCGCGTAGCTGACCTGGACCAGGCACTTGGTGGCGAGGCCGGCGGCCACGATGTTCTTGGCCACATAGCGGGCCGCATAGGCGGCCGAGCGGTCGACCTTGGACGGGTCCTTGCCCGAGAACGCGCCGCCGCCGTGCGGTGCCGCGCCGCCGTAGGTGTCGACGATGATCTTGCGCCCGGTCAGGCCGCAGTCGC
>DAONCJ010000110.1:0-9375 GCA_035401985.1 Burkholderiaceae bacterium
TCTCGCCGGCCTGATTGCGCATCTCGATCAGCGTGATCGCGACCCCGCGGTCTGGCTTGGAGCGCGACGGCTGAGCCGACAGCACGGTGGCGCGGCCCGACAGCCGATCGCCGGGGCGCACCGGCAGCAGCCAGCGCAGTTCGTCGATTCCCGGCGAACCAAGACTCGAGGCGGGCGACAGATAACCCAGGGCGAGCAGCCGCATCATCAGGCTGGCCGTGTGCCAGCCGCTGGCGATGATGCCGCCATAAGGCGACTGCGCAGCCGCAGCCGGATCGACATGAAAGGGCTGCGGATCGAAGCGTTCGGCGAACGATTGAACTTCGTCGGGATCGACCTCGATGCTGCCCAGTTCGAAGACCGCACCTTGCGGATAGTCCTCGAAGTAGCGTACCGCAGGGGTGGAGGCGGCAGGAGTGCTCATGGTGGATCCGTGGGCGTCAAAGTGTCAGTGTGACGCAGGCCGGTGTCAGGCGCGAGGCGGCCGTCGATCAGCTCGATCACCCGATCGCAGCGGGCCGCGATCCGCGGATCGTGCGTGACGATCAGGAATGCGGTGCCGAAGTCGCGGTTGAAGCGCCGCAGCAGCTCGAACACCGCGTTGGCGCTGACGGTGTCCAGGTTGCCGGTGGGTTCATCGGCGAGCACCAGCGGCGGATTGAGCATCAGGGACCGTGCAATCGCCACGCGCTGCTGCATGCCGCCCGACAGTTGCGTGGGCTTCTTGCCGGCGGCGTCGGCCAGTCCGACATCGGCCAGCAGCTGCGCCGCGCGTGCGCGGGCCGCAGCGTTCACCCGGCCATCCCGGATCAGCACCGGCATCGCGACGTTGTCCAGGGCGCTGAAAGCCGGCAGCAGATGATGGAACTGGAACACGAAGCCCAGCGTCGCCAGCCGTGCCGCCGTGAGTGCCGCGTCATCGAGTGAATCGACTGCGGCGCCGGCCAGCCGGTAGCTGCCGCCCGAGGATTTTTCAAGCAGGCCGATGATGTTCAGCAGCGTGCTCTTGCCCGAACCGGACGGCCCGATCAGCGCGGAAAACTCGCCGGCCGGCAGTGTGAGGTCCACGCCGTGCAGCACTTCGGCCTCGATCGGTGTGCCTGCGTTGTAGACCTTGCGTATGGCCTTCATCTCGACGATCGGCGCGGGCGCCGTCATAGCCGGATCGCCTGCGCCGGGTCCAGCCGTGCGGCGCGCCGTGCCGGAGCCGCCGCTGCCAGCACGCCGCACAAGGTGGCCACCAGGCCCACTCCCAGCACGACATCCGCCTGCAGCAGGATCGGGAACAGCGGCTTGCCGTCGGCGCCCCTGACCAGCGCGGTGAACAGCGTGATCATCAGCCACGACAGGCCGGCGCCGAGCACCGAGCCGAAGGCTCCCACCAGGCCGCCTTGCAGCAGGAACACACGGGTCATCTGGCCGCGGGTGGCGCCCATGGCGCGCAGGATGCCGATCTCCTTGCGCTTCTGGACGACCGACACCACCAGCACGCTGGCGATGCCCAGCACCACCACCAGCATCATCACGCCGCGGATCAGCCGGGTCGACATCGATTGCGCCGCCAGGGCCGAAAGCAGCTGGCTGTTGGTCTGCATCCAGCTTTCGATCTCGTAGGGCAGCCGGGCGGCGAGCTGCGCGGTGATGCGGTCCGCTGTGAACACGTCGCTGACCGTCAGGTCGATGTTGGTGACGCCCCCCGGGATGCCGAGCAGGCTTTGCGCGGTGCGGATCGGCACGTAGACGTTGCGCCGGTTTACGTCGCGCACGCCGGCGTCATAGAACGCGATCGCGCGCATCGACTCGGTCGTGCCCCGGCCCAGGGCGACGGTGAACCGGTCGCCGAGCTGCACGCCGAGGTCCTCGGCCAGCTCCCGACCGATGATCGCCTCGCCCGGCCCGAGCCGGAACGTGCCGGCGATGATCTTTTCGCTGAGCGAGGCGATCCGGTCGTAGCGTTCCAGCTCGACGCCGATCAGTGCGATGGCGCGGCTGCCTTCGCCGCGCTGGGCGAGGGCGGCGCCGCTGGCCATCGGCGAGACCGCGGTCACGGTCGGGATCGCTTCGAGCATCGGGATCAGCGGCGGCCAGTTGTCGATCGAGCGCGTGCGTTGTGCCCTGGGCTGTTCGGTCACCATGGCCACGGTGCCGCGCGCACCGGCGCCCGCCGCGGCTGCGGCACCTGGCGCAGGCAGGCGGGCGGCAAGCGGCACGTCCTTGACCGGCCGGATCGACAGATGCGGCTGCACGCCCAGCGTGCGCCGGATGGTGTTCTCCTGCAGGCCGTTGACCAGGGCGGTGATGTACGTGACGGCGGCCATCCCGAAGGCCACCCCGATCACCACCAGCGCGGTCTGGAATCGGCCCTCGAAGAGGAAGCGAAGGGCGACCGTGAGCGAAAAGCCCATCGCCTCAGCGGCCGCTGACCGCGCGCGCGCGGGTGCCGGGCTCGGCAGCCAGCGGCTGAGCCAGGACCAGCGTGTCGCGCGCCACCCCGCTCAGCACCTCGACACGCTCGAGCGTGCGCAGGCCGATGCGCACCGGCTGCTCGACGATGCGTCCGTCCGCGATCGTGCGCACCCGGCCCTCGCTGCCGGCGCCCAGCACTGCACCGGCTGGCAGCGTCAGGGCCCGTTCCTTTCGGCCGACCTCGACCCGCAGGGAAAGCGTCATGTCTTCGCGCAGGAAGGGCGGCGGGCTTGCCACCGCGAACTTCACCTCGACGGTGCCGCGCTGCGCATCGATTCCGGGTGCGATGGACGCGACGCTTGCCGCAAAGGCCTGTGCGGGAAAGGCATCGACCACCACCTGCGCGGTCTGGCCGCGGGCCAGCAGGCCGAGGAATTTTTCATCGGCCTGGGCAAGCAGTTGTGTCGAGCCCTCGGCGGCGAACTGAAACAGCACCCGGCCCGGCTGCACGATCTGCCCCGGGTCGACGCTGCGCAGCACGATCCGCCCGGCCGCCGGGGCGACGATACGGGTCTGCTGCAGACGGGCCTGCGCCAGCGCGGCGGCAGCCTGCGCCTCGCGAACACGCAGACGCGCCTGGACGACTTCGTTGCCGCCGACCCGGTTGACCTTAGCGGCGGCCTGCGCCGCATCGACCTGTGCCTGGGCCACCTGGACAGCGCGCTCGGTCTCGTCGACGCGGGCCTGGGCGACAAAGCCCCGCGCCAGCAGGTCGCGGCTGCGCCGGGCCTCCTGGCGCGCGGCCGCGAGGTTCGCGCTGGCCTGGGCGAGCGTGGCCTGGCTGGTTGGCAGGGCCAGTTCCTGCTGACTGCCTGCCCGCGCACGGGCCAATTCGAGGTTCGCCTGCGCCTGTTCGGCCTGGGCCTGCAGTTCGTCGGCGTCCAGGCGCGCCAGCAGCTGTCCGGCCTGCACGCGGTCGCCTTCGCGCACCAGCACCTCGGCGATGCGCCCGGTGACGGTGGCGCCCAGTTCGACGCGAACGATCGCGGCGACACGACCGGAGAAGACCAGCGATTGGGCCAGCGCTGATTCGGTCACGGCCACCACCGGCACTGCTGCCGGTCGCGAGACCACCCATGCGGTCACACCGGCCGCCAGACATGCGATGGCGACGATGCCCCAGCTTGTTGGTTTCATACCCCGCATTGTATCGGGCGTACCGGCGCGCGATTCAGACCGGCTGCCGGGTGTCCGCCTGGGGTGTCGGTCCGGCGCCGGTCAGCACGATCGCTCCCGCAATCGAGATCAGGCCGACGGCGACAAACGGGATCACATAGCCGCCCGTGCGTTCATGCAGCAGGCCCATCAGTCCCGGGCCGATCAGCACGCCGAACACACTGAAGAACCGGGTCATTGCATAGATCTGCGCGTAACGCGTCACGCCAAAGGCCTCGGCGATCAGCACGGCCTGCATCGTGACGAAGCTGCCCAGCGTGCCGCCGTACACCACGATCGCCGCCAGCAGCACCGTGGACGACTCGACGAGGCCGCAGGCGATCAGTGCCGCGCCCTGCAGCGACAACAGCACAACGATCATCGAGCGGCTCGACATCCGGCGCAGCGCGTACACGACCAGAAAGCGCGCGCCGACGCTGCTGGCCGCCATCAGGGCGATCGACAGGCCGGCGAGCGAGGATGCGCCCGTCGCAGTCATCACCCGGTTGAACAGGTGCGTCTGTCCGCCGACATGGGCGGCCATGCCCAGCGCAAAGGCCAGCGTGCCGATCACGAAAAATCGGCTGCGATAGACCCGGACGAGGCCGCGCGCGGCGATGCCGGCATCGGCCTCGGGCGGTGCCGCCGGCTCGCCCAGCGCCCGCAGCCCCTTGTCGCGCGGGTAGGCGACCAGCACCCAGCCGATCAGCGGCAGCGTGCCGACCAGCATCGACAGACCCAGCCATCGGCTGGCCTGATCGAGTCCGGCCTGGGCGATCAGCAGCGCCACGAACGGCGTGATCGCAACCGCGCCGAACGAGTTGCCGGTGGCGCCGATCGACATCGCGGTGGACCGGCCGGTCACGAACCAGCGCGTGATCAGCGTGGTGCAGGGGATCAGCGCGACGAAGGCATAGCCTGCGCCCAGCACGGTGTAGAACGCGTAGAGCTGCCAGAGGTTGTCGATCAGCGGGATGGCGGCCAGAGCCGATGCCATCAGCAACGCGCCGGCAGTCATCACGCGGCGGATGTCGCGGCTGCGCAGCAGCCGCCCCACCGCCAGTCCGGCGACCCCCATCGCAATCGTGAAGCTGCCCGACGCATACGATGCCTCGGTCATCGAGAAGCGCCCGCCCGCCAGCAGGGCGTACAGGTAAACCGACAGCGCGTAGACCGACAGGCCGGAGCAGGTGCTCGAGATCAGGAAGACGGCCCAGACGATGCGCCAGCCGTAGAAGGTCACCGGGCCGCCGGCTGTCACGCGCGCGGCAGCTCAGTCGAGCTGCACGTTCTCGCGCCGGATCACCTCGCCCCAGGCGGCCGTCTCGGCCTTGATGCGGCTGGCGAAGGTCGGCGGATCGATCAGTTCGATCGTGCCCTGCATCTGCAGCTGGCGCACTGCGTTGGGATCGTCACGGACCGACCGGATGGCGTTGTACAGCGTCTGCACGATGGCCGGCGGCGTCTGGGCCGGCACCAGCACGCCGAGCCAGAACGGCACATCGAAGCCGGCGTATCCGGACTCGATCATCGTCGGCACATCGGGCAGATCCGGCCAGCGCCGCGCGGTGGTCACGGCCAGTGCCTTGAGCTTGCCGGCCTTGATGTTGGGCGTCGTGACCGGCGTGTCGAGCAGCACGTCGATCTCCTTGCCGAGCAGGCCGATCTGGGCCGAGACGCCGCTCTTGTAGGGCACATGGGTGGTCTTGATGCCGGCGCGGTTGTTGATCAGCTCGAAGCCCAGATGCGCGAGGTTGCCGGGTCCGCCTGACCCGTAGGTGAGCTGTCCCGGCTTGGCGCGAGCCAGGGCCACCAGGTCGGCAATCGTGTTGACCGACGCCGTCCGGTCGCCGACGGGATTGACGGTGATGATGAAAGGCGCGGACACCACCATCGTGACCGGGGCGAAGTCGCGCTCGGGCAGGTAGGTGATCTTTTTATAGACCTGCGGGTTCACCGTCATGCTGCTCGAGTTCGTGGCCAGCAGGGTGTAGCCGTCGGCCGGTGCGCGTGCCACTTCGGTGACGCCCAGAACCCCATTGGCGCCGGGCCGGTTCTCGACCGTCACCGGCTGGCCGAGCTTCACCCGCAGGTGTTCGGCCAGCACCCGGGCCACCGAATCGGTCGCGCTGCCGGCCGTGAAGCCGACGATGATGCGCAGCGGCTTCGTCGGCCACGGCGCGGCCGCCTGCTGGGCATGGGCCGCAGGCACGGCGAGTGCGCAGGCCGCGATCAGCGGCAAGGCCAGCAGGCTGCGGCGTGGGTTACCCGAGGCAGTCGACATGTGAAGGCTCCGTTGAAGCTTGCGAGTGGATACGGCGAAGAAACGGCCGGCAGGCTCTTGCGTGCGGCCGGCCATGTCCGGTTCATTCTATGCGAGTGCTGCAGCCTGCCGGTGCGGCTTGGGCTGCACCGGCGAGCTGCCGTTCCGGCATCTGTGCATCGGCGGTTCCAGCTTCGGGGTGACGAGAGGCCCCGCGGTCCGGCGATTGGGCTACGCTCGTGCGGACTCGGGCAATGGAGCCCATCCCACCGCCCGCGCAAGCGGCAGTTTTCGGAGACGAGATGGAATCAGCACGGCGGCCGTTCGACGGCCTGAAGGTGATCGACTGCGCGAGCTTCATCGCGGCTCCGGCCGCGGCGACGATCCTGTCCGACTTCGGCGCGCAGGTGCTGAAGATCGAGCCGCTCGATGGCGACCCGCATCGCGCGCTGTATCGCCTGCCCGGGCTGGCAGCGACCGAATGCAACTATCCCTGGGAACTCGATTCGCGCAACAAGCTGAGCCTGGCCATCGATCTGAAGCGCCCCGAAGGGCTCGATGTGCTCCATCGGCTGGCACGCACTGCCGACGTGTTCATCACCAATCTTCCGCTGGCGGCGCGTCGGCGTCTGGGCATCGACCACGAGTCGATCCGCGCGCTCAATCCGCGGCTGGTCTATGCGTCGTTCACGGCGTATGGCGAGACGGGGCCCGAGGCCGACAAGAGCGGCTTCGATTCGACCGCCTACTGGGCGCGCTCGGGCCTGATGGACGTGGTCAAGCCCGATCACAGTGCGCCGCCGGCGCGCTCGGCGGCTGGCATGGGCGACCATCCCAGTTCGATGTCGCTGTTCGCTGCCATCGTCACCGCGCTGTACGAGCGTCAGCGCACGGGGGTGGGCGGGCTGGTCAGCTCGTCGCTGCTGGCCAATGGATTGTGGGCCAACAGTTTTCTCGTGCAAGGGCAGCTGAGCGGCGCCATCGTGCCGCAGCGGGTGCCCCGCGAGCAGGCGCCCAACCCGCTGGGCAATACCTATCGCTGTCGTGACGGCCGCTGGCTGAACCTGTCGCTGCTCAACGAGGAGCGGCAGTTCGGGCCGCTGCTCGAGGCGCTGGGCTGTGGCGAAGCGGCCGCCGATCCACGCTTCTCCAGCGCCCCCGGGCGTGCCGCCAACAATGTGGAGCTGGTCGCGCTGATGGACCGTCAATTCGCGCAGCGCGACCTGGCCGACTGGCGCGTCCACCTCGATGCGGCCGGCATCACGTTCGGTGTCGTCGGAACCCTGGCCGACATCGATGATGATGTGCAGATGCGCGCCAGCGGCGCGCTCGTGCCCTTCTCCGACGGCTCGGGCCTGACGGTCTCCAGTCCTTTCGAGATTGCCGGAACATCCAAGGTTTCGCCGCGCAAAGCGCCTGCCATCGGGCAGCACACCGAGTCGGTGATGCAGGCCGAAGGCTTCGGTGCCGATGAGATCGCGCGGTTGCGCGAACTCGGCGTCATCGGCGGCTGACATCGGGCGGCGCCCGCCGCCCGCGATCCATCCGGAAAGACCGCGAACCATGATCGAGTCTCTCGTCCCTCCCTTGCGCATCGGCGTGGACATCGGCGGCACCTTCACCGATCTGGTGGTGTCGGACCAGGGCGGTCGCGTCCTGGCGTTCAAGGCGCCCAGCACACCGAGCGATCCCACCGAAGGGGTGCTCGATGCGATTGCCGGTGCGGCGCGTGCACTCGGCCGGGACACCGCCGCGCTGCTGCGCGACTGCGAGCGGCTGGTCCACGGCTCGACCATCGCGACCAACACGCTGCTCGAGCGCAAGGGCGCCAGGGTCGGCCTGATCACCACCGACGGCTTTCGCGACAGCCTCGAGATCCGCCGCGGCCTGCGCTCGGACGTGTGGGACCACCGGGCGCCGTTTGCGCCGCCCCTGGTGCCGCGCCGGCTGCGCCGCGGCGTGATCGAGCGGATCGACGCGCGGGGCGAGATCGTCACGCCGCTTGACGGCGAATCGGTGTTGCAGGCGCTGGCCGTGTTTCGCGACGAGGGTGTCGAGGCGATCGCAATCTGCCTGCTGAACAGCTTTCGCAATGGCGTGCATGAACAGCAGGTGCGCGACCTGATCGCGCGCGAATGGCCGGGGCTCTGGGTGTCTTGCTCGACCGAGATCGCGCCGATCATGGGCGAGTACGAACGCAGCGCCACGGTGGTGGCCAACGCGTATGTCGGCCTGCGCACCGTGCCCTACCTGCGCGCGCTCGAGGAACGGCTGCAGGGTCTCGGACTGCAGCCGCCGCTGCTGATCGTGCAGAGCAATGGCGGCGCGCTCGATGTGAAGGAGGCTGCTCCCCAGCCGGTGCAGATGGTGTTGTCGGGACCGGCTTCGGGCGTCGGCGCGATCCGCTGGTACGGCAACGACACCGGCTCGCGCAATCTGATCGCGATCGAGGTGGGCGGCACCAGCTGCGACGTGACGCTGATGCGCAACGGGTCGGTGCAGATGACCGATCAGCTCGATGTCGATGGCTACTGCATCGCGATTCCATCGGTCGAGATTCATACGATCGGGGCCGGTGGCGGCACGCTGGGCCACCTGGACAGCGCTGGCATGCTGCATGCCGGGCCCCAGGGCGCGGGCGCCCGACCGGGCCCGGCGTCGTACGGCCTGGGCGGAACCCGTCCGACGGTGACCGACGCCCAGCTTGTGCTCGGACGTCTGGCGCCCGGCCCGTATGCCGGCGGCGCCATTTCACTGGATCTGGATCGGGCGGCCCGGGCGATCGAGACGCATCTGGCTGCGCCGATGGGCCTGACGGTGCAGCAGGCTGCTGCCGGGCTGATCCGGCTGGTCGAGCAGAACATCCAGCATGCGGTCGAGCGGGTCAGCATCGAGCGTGGTTATGACCCGCGAGAGTTCACCCTGATCGCTGCCGGCGGCGCGGGGCCTTTGCATGGCGGGGCGGTCGGACGCGCGCTCGGATGCGCGGCGGTCTATGTGCCGCGCCTCGCCGGCGTGTTCTGTGCCTTCGGCATGGGCAGCACCGATGTGCGGATCGACCGGCTGCGCAGCTGGTATCGGCGTCTGGGCGATGCCCGACCGGCCGAGCTCGATGATGCTTTTGCCGAGGTCGAGCAGCAGGCGACGCAGGCGCTTGTGCGCCAGGGCTTTGCGCCCGACGCGATCGTGCTCGAACGCAGCCTGGCGCTGCGCTACACCGGCCAGCAATGGCCGGTCCAGATCCCCTGCGACGGGCCGATCGACGTGCCGGGCATCCGCCGCGCGTTCGAGGCGGCGCACCAGCGCCTGTTCGGCCACTTCCAGGCGGGCGGCGAGATCGAGGTCCTGAACCTGAAGGTAGCGGCCAGCGGACGCCTGGCCGGTGGCGACCGCGTCCCCGCGACGGCGGTCTGCACGGACATGCCGCTGCCGGGCAGTCAGCGGCCGGTGTGGATCAACGACCGGGTGGGCACGGTGCTCACCCCCATCTT
>DAONCJ010000111.1:0-9322 GCA_035401985.1 Burkholderiaceae bacterium
CCGTCCGCGCCTGGGGTTCGGCCGCCTCCGAGAACTCCCAGTACGTGCTGACCGATGAGTTTTCGGGGACCAATGTGTCCCTGACAGACCTGGGTGGCGTGGACACCTTGAACGCGGCTGCGCTGAGCACCACAGTCCTGATCGACCTGGGAGCAGGACAGCGCTCCACCGTCGGGTCTGGATCGCTGACGATCGCCAGCGGCACGGTCATCGAGAACGCCATTGGCGGGCTTGGTGCCGACACGCTGATCGGCAATGCCGGCAACAATCTGCTGCGCGGCAATGGCGGTAACGACTCGATCGATGGCGGCGCCGGTCTGGATACCGCGATCTATACCAGTGCTCGCGCCGACTACGCAGTGGCGCGCGGGCCCAACGGCATCATCGTGACGGACAACCGCGGATTCGAGGGCGTGGACAGCCTCGCTGGAATCGAGCGGCTGCTGTTCAGCGATCGCGCAGTGGGCTTCGATGTCGATGGCAGCGGCGGCAAGGCCTACCGGCTGTATCAGGCCGCCTTCAACCGCACGCCGGACCAGGGCGGCGTGGGGTTCTGGATCTACCACATCGACCGTGGCTTCGGTCTGGTCGACGCTGCGACCAACTTCATCGGCAGCGCGGAATTTACCGGGCTCTATGGCGCCAACCCGTCGAACAACGACTTCACCCGGCTGCTGTATCGCAACGTGCTGCATCGCGACCCGGATCAGGGCGGCTACGACTTCTGGAATGGGGCGCTGAATTCCGGCTTCACCCGCGCTCAGACGCTCGCGCAGTTCTCGGAGTCGCCGGAGAATCAGGCGGCCGTGGTGGGCGTGATCTCCAACGGCTTCGACTACCAGCCGTTCGCAGGCTGAGCGGCGCCATTGCGCTTCGGGGGCGCCCCTGCGGGCGCCACCTCGCGCAAAGCCATCGCCGCCCGCCCCGACCGGGGCAGTTTTCAGTCAGCGCCGCGCTGTCATTCCCCTCGCGAGGGGCTTCTCAACAGTCGCAAGGCCATGCCGCCCAGCACCGCGACCGCGGCCACCAGCGCCGCCCACATCCCCGCCTGCGCAGGATCCACGTCGTCCATCCAGCCCCGCTCGCCCGAGCGCGTCTGCGCGGGTTCCAGCAGAGCGGTCGATGCCGGCAGCGGCTGATCGGCCCGGTACCCGGGAATGAGGGTGCTTACCGGAAGCGCTGCTGAGGTCTGCCTGGGTCGTCCGACAGCCAACATGAATGGCGGGCCGCCCCGAGCGGCGAACACGAGGCGCTGGGCGGGCCAGACGAGTTCCAGGTCGGGAGGGTCAGCCGAGAAGTCGCCGGCGCGCCGGTCGAACCTCACCTGCCAGAACCGGTCGTCGACGGGCGTCGGCTGGACGGGCTGAGCCGCCGCGACTGCGTCGGGCGTGCCCGGCGGTCCGGCGGCCAGGCGATAGAAAGTGGCACTGAGGCGCGTCATCCAGGGATCGGATTCCGAGCTGCGAGACTCGATGACCGCTGGCGCTATCGTATTGAGCTGCCGCAGGATCAGTTGCACCCGATCGACCGGCAGGCGTGCCGCAGCGTCATAGCGCGCGACCGTCTGGCCGGCTTCCAGGCGCGCCTTGCCCGTGAGGCGGTGAGACTGCCACTGCGGCGAACCGGCCGCAGGCTCGTCTTCGACGACAGCCTCGGCAACGGCCAGATCGCTCAATGCTGCCGGCCACGCAAGACGCAAGTAGCGCTCGCGCGCCGGCGGGAATTCGATCCGGTCGTGACGGATCGCCTCGGGGCCCCTGCCTATCTGCAGCAGCGGTGCATCGCGTGCCAGTGTGCGCCACTGCCGCAGGTCGTCGCTGCCTTCGAGCGTGACGGTGGTCTGATAGTCAGTGCGTTCGCCCAGGTGCAGGGTGAGGGCGCGATAGGCAGGAATCACTGTGGCGGGAGTCGCCACTGCCGGCGAACCGGAAGCAGAAGGCGCGGGAGTCGGCGCTCCGAGATCGAAGTACCAGGCGACGGTGCGATCGTTGCCCGCCGCGGCTCCCAGCGCCTGCCCCTGAACGTTCAGAGTGAGGCGGCCGCCCTCGTAAGCCAGTGAAACGGCGGGCAATCCGGACGGACCGGAGGCGGGCGCAGCCATGCGCAGGGGCACGCCTCTGACCGGCCGAGACGCGACAGTACTGGCGGGGCTCTGCACGCGATCGAAGGCGAAGGGAATTTGCTCGCCCTGCGCATTGAAAACCCTCAGGTCAGCGAGATTCGGGCTGCGCGAGAAGACATAGGCCTGCGCCGGAACCACGACCGAATGCAGGGGCCCTGTCCCTTGCAGGCGGACCTTGGCCTGCCAGTCGAAATCGTCGGCAGGGGACCGGGCGGCCACCATCGGCACCGGGCCAAGGCAGACCAGCAGAGCGGACACGATCAGGCCGGTCCGAAGCTTGAAAGGCCTGGCGTCAACGTAAGCCAAAGTCACGACTCCCTGATCGAGGTTGCCGGTCGACCGGGTGCCGCGGGCTCTGACGCGAGCGTCTGACCGGGCGTGTCTGTGTTCGGGGTCGCTTCTGCATCTGGAGGCAGGTCCGGATTGTCGCGCGGCCCGGCCTCAGGCGGCGCGCTGCGCGAGGGAGGCATCGGCGCGAAGTATCCGATCACCAGCATGAGCAGGCCTACTCCGAGGAACGAAATCACGCGGGTGAGCCCGCTCCAGTTCGACAGGTCCACGAGAAAGAGCTTGCCGACCACCAGTCCGAGCAGCACGGCACCCGCGACCCAGACTTGTCGGTGTGCGGTCCGTGCGCCGAGGATCATGGCCGCAAGCGCGCAGATGCCCCAGAGCAGCGAAATGGCGGTCTGAGCAGCGGCCGAGTCGGACAGGCTGTCGAAATCGTAGGGTATGGCCCCGAACTGCGACACGCCCCGCAGGACGATCGCATGCAGTGCGAAGAAAAGGCTCGCGGCGATTGCACCGGTACGCCACTGCCCGCCGGGAGAGCGGTCTGCCCGGTGCCACAGCGCGAGAGTCAGCGCCGCCGCCCCCACGCACAGGTCCACCGGGTTCAGAATCGGCACATACCTGATGCCGGTTGCGAGCGATTCAGGCGAGATTGACGAACCCAGCAGCCAGCCCATCAGCACGACGGCCATCGTGCTCGCCGCAGCGGGGCGATAGGCTTCGGGTCTCATCACGATCGGCCATCGAGTCTGGAGACCCCGTGCGTGCAGCAGAGCCAGTACGACCAGGATCGTCAGGCCCCACACAGCGATCGACCAGGCCGGCGCGCTCGTCAGTTGATCCGCGAGCCATGCCCCCTGCCAGGCTAGCAGCAAGGTCGCCAGCAGCAAGCGAACCACGTGCTGAGCGGACAGCATCCAGGACCACGGCCAGATGGGTGCGCGCAGCGACCGTTCATGGACTGCCAGGGCGAGCAGCCAACCGGCTCCCGCCCATGCCTTGGACGGGTGACTGATCTCGGCACCTTGTGCAAGCGCGACAAGACAGAGCACCGGAAGCAGGCCCTGGCATGCGAGCCCCGCATGGCGCCAGTCGGCTCGAGCCGCAGCCAGCAGCAGTGCTGCGCCAGTCAGGGCCATCAGAACCAGCGTCGCAGTGAAGAACAACGCATGGTTCACCGTCCAGTGATCGAACTCGACCAGGGTGCCGGCGATCCACCACAGCAGTCCCCAGGTCAGCAGTGCCGGGGAGATCCATCGCTGAAGCGCATGGGCGAATCGTGGGTGGTCGGGCAGTTCAGCGCGACGAAGATTCCACGCGGAGAAAAGCGCGGCGCCGGCGATCAGCACGATGCCGATCCAGCGCGCATTGAGAAAGGCCGTCTGGCTGCCGAGCCCCGACAGGCGCTCGAGCAGCAGCAGCGAGGCGATGAGTTGAAGCGCAAGACCGGTGACAAGGGGCAGCCAGCGTGCATGGCGCAATCCGAACCAGACCACGCCCGCACCCTCGAGGGCCCACACCGCGGATGTGACGCGCGAGTCGAAGGCCAGCGGGATGGCCAATGTGAGGAAGCCGATGCCGATGGCGAGGAACACGCGGGCGAGAGAGCCCGATCGGCGCATCCAGGTGGCCAGCAGAAGGTAGAGCGCACCCATGGCGACGGCGGACCAGGCCGCCGCCCATGGCATGCCGCGCACCAGTGCCGCCTGAAGACTGAAGCCCACGAGCGGCGGGCCGAACACCAGCGTGCCATCGATGGCATGGGAAAGTCGCGTCGGCGCCTTGCGCGCCTCGATCAGAACGATGGCGATGAACAGCAGCACATAGGCCGCCAGGAAGGGCTGCACGCTGCGGTACTGGTCCGGCCGGTAATACTGGTAGCCCCACAGGCTGCCAATGACGAAGGTGCAGAAGAATCCGACGAGATAGAGAACACGCCACGATCGGGTGAGCGCGATGCCCGCGATGCCGAGGTCCAGCAGCAGGTAGTAGCCGAAAAGCCCGACATGATTGCCGCTGCCGGTGGAGACCAGCAACGGTGCCATGAAGCCGCCGCCTGCGCCGAGCACAGCCAGTGACAAGGCGTCCTGCTTGACCGCGAGGATGCAGGAAAACACGCAGATCGCCACCGAGAGCCCGAAGGCCATTTCGATGGGCATGAGCTGATAAAGGCGCAATGCGGCGAAGACATCGAGATAAAGGGCGGCGACCGCAGCCCCTTGCAGCAGCATCGCATAGGCGCGGCTGCGCTGACGCAATCGCCAACCGGTGATCAGCAGGGCCAGTGCTATGGCGGCGATCAGGATGATGCGAAGGGCGGGCGGCAGAAGGTCATGCTCGACTGCGTAGCGGGCCAGAAAGCTCAGGCCCAGCAGCAGCACGAGAACGCCCATGCGGGCCACCGTGTTGCCGCCCAGCAGCCAGGCGCGGGCACCGGCCAAGGCCCGAGAGACCAGACCCGGGCGCCGGGGCAGGACCGGCACATCGGGCGCGGAAGGGGGCGCGGTCTCGGACGCCGCCTCAGGCTGTGCTTCGGACCATGACGGTTCGCCTGCGCTCTCGCCCGGCAGGGCCGTGCTTGCGGTTGCGTTGAGCGCACCGCTGGTCTCGATCGGCTGCGCAGCCTGCGCCAGGGCTGAATGCGCATCCGCCGGTTCGGGCACGCCCGCGGCGGTCGACAGCAGATCGATTCGACGCTTCAGCGTGGCCACCTCCCGCTCGAGGCTGGCCACCCTTTGCAGCAGTGGCTCATTGGGGGCGGATTGCGCGTCGGCTTGCGGCCCGGCGGGCGAATGGGAAGTCTGCGGAGCCCGGCCTTTGCCGATCCATGCAACGAGGCCCGCTGCGATCAGCGCTCCCACGACAGCGCCGGGAAACTCGCCCACCGAACCGCCGATCAGCAGACCTGCCAGCACCAGCAGCCATTTCACAGTCGCGCTCCATCACCTGTCGAGTGCGCATCCTACGGCGGCCAGCAGAGGGGGGCAATGCTTCGAGGGGCTGCCATCCGGCCTAGACCGTCAATTGTCCGAGTGGCCGATGGTGGCGCGAAGCATCACTGCCTAGCCTGTTTCAACGGATCCTGACGCGCTGTGCCGAGGGTCCGCACAGGAGGGCATCGCAATGGGCTGGCGGATCGGGCGGGTGTGGACCGCATCGCTTTTCACTGTGCTGCTTGCCGCCTTCACACCAGGGGGCTCCCGGGCCCAGGTGTGTGGTGCGGCGGGTGGCGACAATCGCCCGCCTTCGACGGATTGCCTGAGCGCAGATGAGCCCGCAAGCCCCCGGGGCGACGCCACCGTCAGCGCCACAGCCGCTTCCATCGATCTGGTCACCGGCAACAAGTACCTCGGTGAAACCGACGCCCGTTGGCCGGATGGCCTCGCATTCACACGTCACTACAACTCCCGCAACGCGTTCTCGCGAACGATGGGCCCGGCCTGGAGTCATTCGTGGGACACACAGGTGGTTCGTCGATCGGCTGCTGAACTTCAGGTGATCCAGGGCGACGGGCGTCGCCGGGTGTTCGTGCGTCTCGCCAGCGCGGATGGATCGACGCTCTATCGAAGCACCGACCCGCTGGCGGGGCAGATCACCGAGCCGGCCACTCAGGACGCATCAACGGCGTTCATCTGGCGGCTGCCCGACGGGCGCGAGCTGCGATTCGATTCATCGGGCCGACTGATGATCCTGACGGATGCCAGGGGCCGCCGGCTGCTGTTCGATTACGGCGCATCCTCAGGGCGCCTGCAGACGGTTCGGAACGGCGCGGGTATTGCCTTGCAGCTGTCCTACGACGTGAGGGGCAGGCTCGCGTCACTTGCGCACCCCGACGGCCGACAGACCCGCTACGAATATCAGGAGCAGGGGCTGCTTGCCAGGGTCGTCTCGGCGGATGGCCGCTACCGTCGTTATGAGTATTCAGCCGACGGTCTGCTCCATGGCCTCACCCGGATAAGCGATGAGTCTGCTGCTGTTGTCGGGCAGTTTTCATACGACGATCAGGGGCGCGCAGTGAGCTCCCGGATGGCGGGCCAGCCGGGCGTGCAGGTCGGTTATCGATTGCCGGCACGTGGCGACGAACCGGGCGAATCCCATCTGACGCACGACACCGACGGCATCACCGTCTATCGCTGGCGTTATCTCGTTCACGAGCACCGGGCCATGATGCTCTCTGCCAGCGGTCCGGGTTGTTCCATCTGCCCGCCCGCGGGCGTCGTACGGCAATACGACACCAAAGGCCGTGTGCTCCGGGAAGCCTGGCAGGCGGACGGTGTGACGCTGCAGTGGCAACGCGATGCCCTGGGCCGTGTTCGCGCAATGAGATGGACGCGGCGCGACCGCGAAGGGACAGCCGGGCAATCGCTTACGCGCCGGTTCGAGTATCTGAACAACCAGGGCGATGGTCCGCTGGCCGCGGTGTTCGACGAATCGGTGGCGCCGGGGCGCGAGCGCAGCGTCCGCTGGGCGTACGACAGCTCAGGTCGTCCGACGGCCCGAATCGAGTCCGGCTTCACGCCTGTATTGGGATCACTGAACCGGCGGCTACAGGTGAGGCAGTGGATGCCAGTGGAACGCGTCACCCGTTACGGTTATCACGCATCAGGTCCCGCGCGAGATCTCCTGGCCTGGATCGACGGCCCGCTGCCGGGCGACGCCGATCGCACCCGCTTCGAGCACGATGGCAAGGGTCGCCTGGTCTCGGTAAGCCTGCCCGAGCGACTGTCGGAGGGCTTGGAATACGACGCGTTCGGCCGGATCGTTGCTTGGCGGGATGCCGATGGGCTGACCACCCGCCAGAGCTGGGGCTTGAATGGAATTCCCTCACGCATCGAGCGCGCCGGGGTTGTCAGCGAATGGCGGGCCGACGCCGACGGCAGTCATTGGCTGAGCCTGCAGGGGCGCACGGTGCTTGGCGTGCATGCCGATGCTGCGGGGCGGGTGCAGGCCCTGACGGATGCCGAAGGACGGCGCCAGACCGTGCCGCCACGGGCGGTGCCCTCGCCTGGTCACCCTCCGTTCGCCCTGGCAGGCGGGAAACAGACCGAGTTCCGCGATGCCCTCGGAGCCGTCACCCGTCAGTGGCGCAATGACTTCGACGAACTGGTGGCTGAATCCAGCCCTCAGCGAGGCTATACGATCATTCATCGCGATACGGCCGGTCGGATGGTGCTGCGAGCGCATGAATCGGGGGCTCTCGAGCTGTTCCGTTATGACGCGCTCGGGCGTCTGGTCGCCAAGGGCGACGGTGCCAACCCTGAAGCGGTCAAGTACCGATGGTCGGGCACGCGGCTGCGGTCAGTTTCCGATCCCATACAGACAATCGCGTACCGCCATGACCCGCTGGGGCGCTTGAGTGCAGAGGCGGTGATGATCGGTCCGCGTGAATCGCTGGCTGCGCAGCCGGTGTCGGCATTGGTGACCCAGTTCCAGCGTGACGCCCTCGGCCGCGTTGTCGGACAGACGCTGCCCGGGGGGCACGGACTCGGCTTCGCCCGCGACGCCTCCGGGCGAATCCTTTCGATCGCAGTGCACAGCGCGGATGGGCAGAGCGTGATGCTTGCGGACCGGATGAACTGGAGGGTCTCGGCGCCGGGAGTTCCGCACCTCGAGGGTTACCAGGCGGGCAATGGCGTGCGCTTAGGATTTGAACGTGACACACAAGGCCGTACGGTCCAGATCTTGGCGTCCCGCGCCGGGATGGTGATTGACCGGCAGCGGCTCAACCATGACGCCCAGGGCCGGATCACCGGCATCGCTCACAATGACGAGCACTTCGCCTACACGTACGACCAGCAAGGTCGTCTGAGCGGCGCAGCCGGCCCTGCCACGGCTGAGGGCTTCGCTCACGATGCCGCGGGCAACCGCCTGATTCACTTCACACGAGCCGGGGGTGCCCCGGATCGCGTCGAGCAGCATCGCCACGACCGCGACGGGCGCCTGGTGTCGATTGAACCGATTCATGCTTCCTCATCGGCCACGCGTCGATTCGCGCGCAGCCGCCGTGGCGACTTGGGCATCGAACTGATGAGCGATCCGGCCGGCGCGCCGCGGGTTGCGAGCGCCGCTGACTCGCCATGGTCGACAGCCCGCGTGCGCGGCGTGATCCGCGGGACTCATGGCAGGGCGATAGCCGCCTTCGCCGATGAACGCCTCCTGGCAGTCTACGACTACGATGCGCGCGGTTTGCGCGTGCGTCGCATGACATCCCCGTCTCCAGGCGATGCCCATGTCTATCTGCATCAGGACGGGCTGCTCACAGGCATCGCGGATGCTCGCGGTCAGCTGCGGCAATGGATCGTGCGCTCGGGCCAATGGCCGGTCGCCGAGCTGAGCTTCGAGGAAGGGCGCCTCACGCATGTGCAATGGCTGCTGTCGGATCATCGCGCCGCCCCGGTGCGAGGCTTCGACAGTGCGGGCAACACGATTTGGCAGAGACGATTGTCGGCCTTCGGAAGCACGCGCGCAGACGGACCATCGGTGACATCGGCCCGATTGCCCACTGCCCAGTTGTCCGAGGGCTCCATGCTGCGGCTGGCCGGCCACTGGTTCGATCCCGAAACCGGGCGCCATGAAAACGGCTGGCGCAGCTACATCCCCGAACAGGGCAGGTATGCGCAGCCCGATCCTCTCGGGCCGTATGCCGGCAGCAACGAGCGCGCCTATGCCGGGGGTGATCCCATCAACCGCATCGACCCCTTCGGCTTGTACGAGGTGGACGTCCACTTCTATCTGACCTATTTTCTCGCGCGTGCCGCGGGAGTCTCGCCGCAAAGGGCCTACACCGTCGCGACGGCCGCACAGTATGTCGACGACAATCCTCAGACCCGGCCGGAGACGGCGGGCAACACGCGCGCACGCGAGCTCTATCACTTCGTGATGGACGGGTTCGACCCTTCGAGGGACGCG
>DAONCJ010000112.1:0-9251 GCA_035401985.1 Burkholderiaceae bacterium
ATCCGCCAGGTCATGCGTACAGCACGACGTGCAGGAGCCTCAGTCGGCCAGGCCTTCGATCACCAGATTGACTTCACCCACCATCTGCTGTCGCAGCGGCAGCGGCGCCGGCTTGGCGACGGTCGGCTTCATGTAGCGCTTGACCGTGATGCCGCGCCCGGTCAGCAGTTCATCGAGTCGATTCAGAAACACATCGCCCCGGGGCTTCGAGATATCGAGCAGGCCCACGGTGAGCCCCTCGAGCTGATCCGGTCGGACCAGCCTTGCACGCGACGACGGACTTTGCTCCGCGGTCGGGTCGAGTACCGATGTCATGATTTCACCTCCCTGGTGACAGGCAGCGATCCGGCGAAGCCTCCGGCGGACCAACCACCAATGATGCCGGAGAACATTCCGGCGCCGCCGCCCGCGCGGACGATGAACAGTCCACCCGGGCGAAACTTGTTTCGGGTCTTTCCGAGGACCGACGGGCCATAGCCTTCGTCGATGCCCTTGGCGCCCACGACGAGATCCTCCCCTGGGATCTCGCACAGACGGTACAGCTCCTCGAGCAGCCGCGCCTTGCTCCAGCCAGCCTGGCGAAAAGTGCGCTCGTGCTCGGGACAGACCACCATCATCGCGTCGCAGGCAGGCGCCAGCTTGACGCTGTGAATGGCCTTCAGCGATTCGGCCATGCTGCGGGCCAGACTCTCGGGCGTGCGCGACTTCTGGTCGACGATGCCCTGCAGGCCGAAGCCGGCAAACACCGTGACGGCCGACACGCCACGCGCCACACCGAAGTCGGTGGACAGCGGCTCCCAGGACGAACCCTCCTCATCCTCGGCAAAGCAGTAGGTGTACTTGCCCGGATTGCCCAGTGTGGCGCGGTCGACTTCCTGGGGCCGCCCGCCGCCGACGTTGCGGATGATGAGCTGCACCGCCCGCCCAATCGTGGCGTTGGCCCGGTTGCCCTGACCTAGCGCATTGCCGCGCGAGTTCATCGAGATCTGGCGCCGGATGGGACCGTTTACGATCAGCACGGGGCTCACGAACATGGTCGTCGCCAGCACGCCGTGCATCGTGAAGGCCGGATCGAGCACCGCCTCGACGGCAGCCAGCACCACTGGCAGGTATTCGGGCTTGCAGCCGGCCATGACCGCATTGATCGCCACCTTCTCGACCGTCAGCGGCGCGAGGTTGGGCGGGCACAGGCCGAGCTGCTCCTTCGGGTCGCGCGTGGTGCCGGCCAGCATGCGCATCACGCGCCTGGGCGTGGGCGGCACGACCGGCAGGCCGTCGGTCCAACCGCGCTCGTAGATGGCCTCGATCTCGTCCTCATCCTCGCCGAAATCGACGCTGCGGGCGGTCAGGCCGGTCTGGCCGAAGCGGATGCGCAGGTCTTCGGCGGCTCCCGGCTCGAGGTTGAGCGCGCCGCAGCCGGGGCGGATCGGCGGAAGCGCTTCGCCGAGCCCCTTCACGCCGCTGACTCGCTCCCATTCACCGCGATCCCAGCCGTAGGTGCGGGCGGCTTCCTGGCCACCGGCGCGGCGGATCAGCGTGGGCACGATCTCGATGCCCAGGGTGTGCGAGACGTTCAGGGACGTGTCGTCGATCCGGCCGGGGACGGACTCGGGGAACGAAGGATCGTCCTGGGTGTAGACGGTGACGCCGCCCTTCGCCAGCAGCTGGGCCAGCACCGGTGCGGTCAGTTCGCAGGTGGGGCAGTCGCGCTTGACCACGGCGATCAGGCCATCGGCAGGAAGGGTCACCTCGGGGGTGGTCATTCGAACTCCCAGTCAGGATTCCCGCGCGGGGCGGCGGGAGACTGCTGAATGCAGTTAAGTCGAGTCTACGTCCACCGGTTCCCGGCGGTCGAGCGCACACGCGGCGCGCCCGGCGCTTTGCTGCGGAATCGCCCCGAAATCGACACTCCTGAGGACGGCGCGGTGCCGGCGCGTCAGCGAGACTCGACGGTCAGTGATTGGGGCCCCACCACAGTGCGGCCTGACACGAAATACGCCTTGTAGTGGCCGGCCAGACGCGCGCCTTCGGGCCGCTGCGCAAGATCAAACGCGAACGTGGCCGAGACGGTCTCGCCATGGCGTTTCACAGGCACCAGGAGCCTGAGCGCAATGGGGTGCTCCGCGTCCAGCGCCATGAGCAGCAGCGTCGCCGCCATCAGGCGCCCGTCCGGCTGCTCGGCCGACTGCACCAGCGCGACCGATGCGCTGGGCACATTGAGGGTGCCGGCAATCTTGAGCGCGGCCCCCTGGGGGACTGAAGCCGGGATATCAACCACGAAGCCTGGCGATCCGGCCATCGCTCCCCTGGACGCGGCCCGGTCGAGAAAGGGCGACGGTACGCCGGTTGGATCCGCGGCGGGCGCAGGCGGCGGCTGGCGCTCGATGACTGCCGTGTTCGATACCCAGTCGTAGAGCACCGCCGTCACTGCGAAAGCCGGCGAAGGCCACTGCTCGCCGAACACCGGCGGCAGGTTGAAGCGCTGGACACCGGAGTGCACCACGCGCCGGTCGATGCCGGAGGGCTCCGGCCCCGACCGCGAGGACGTCGGCTGCGCCATTCGCCGCTCGGTTTGGAAGGCCTTGGCGACCTCCACGGCGCCGGTGCGCAGGTCGACGATGATGAATGAAAGGTTCTGATCGTTGTCGACTTCCCACAGACGCAACCCGCTGTACTGTCGAAGTACAGCGCCGGGAACGACGGAGGTGCGGGACAAGTCGATGATGCGCGTCAGGCCCAGCCTGAGTACCGCCGGTGAACTCCCGCCACTTTCATCTGAAGCGAGTGCCTGGGCGGCCCGGTCGAAGGGCGCATTCAGATGGGAATGGTAGGCCTCGTCGGGCAGCCGCAATTCCTGAACGGTTGTCATCATCACCTCGTTGTCTTGGAGCGCTCTCTGCGCATAGGGCCGACCGCCGTCGACCATCGACGGGATGATCACCGCGATCATCGCCGTCATGACAGGCAACCCTCGCCACGACCGCGTCCCCTGCACCCTCAACCCGGCTTGTTCGTCTGCGACATATTCCTGACGAGCAGGTAGGGATGACAGACATCGCAGAAGTGGCCGATGCTGTGTCCTTCCGCGACGTTCGTGTGGTACATGACGCAGGTATCCACTCCATTGTTGCAGTGCCAGCCCTTGTTGAAATAGGCGTTCGGATGCTGCGGAATGTGCGCCGGCAAAGTATTGGCCTGGATCTCGGTCGCGCTGGATTTCGGCGCACCTTCCTTGCCGGGCACCATTTCAAAGGCATGCCCCAGTTCGTGGGCGATCGAATTCTGCGAATCGATAGGCGCGTTCGGATCGGTCACCGCAAGCAGCGTGCGGTCAGACCGGCTCCATTCGCCAAGGAACACCCCGGCAGCCGCCTGCAATCGCATCGGTGTGACCCTGATCTCTCCGTCCGGGTTTTCGTCCATGAACTCCTCCAAGGCAGCAGGGAGCTTGATCTTGAACTTATTGAAATGAACCCGCGCAGGATCGATCACCACATCGTTGTCGGTAATTTCGTGCGAAGGGCCAGAGGCCCAGCCCGGGCCCCCGCCAATGGGTCTGCGGGTTGATATTCGCGCTCCGGTGTCGATGAGCGCCCCACCTTGAAGCGGCGGCTTGACGATTTTTTTGTTGGCATGAAACGGAAGGGGCAAACCGTCCCACTGTGTCCAATTCAATTGGAGCAAGTCCGTGTATTCGTCCGAATCCCATTGGAAATCGCAGATGACCAGAGGGATCTTGACGGGCTTGTCGGCGGCAGGCTGGATAGGACTGAAGAAGTCGTCCTTGTTCATATTGGAAATCACCAGCGACGGCGCGTTGCCACCGTTGCGTTCGAACATGTATCTCGGGTAAACCGATGGAAACATCGACACCGTTGCCGCATTGCCGACGGGCACATCGTCCGCCTTCTCCACCCGGACCTTGGCGCGCTCATACTGGGCGATCACCGGATCGATACCCGGATTGACCCTGCCATCGATCGCCAGCATCTGATACCAGAACTTGCGCCAGACCTTGATCTCATCCGTGCTGGTGACTGGCTTGCGTTTCTTGAGCTCGGGGAACCCCTCGAAATCGGCGTACTTCGCGAAGTGCGCGTCCTGCTCGATGTAGGCGGCCGGCCAGAACACGTCGCCACCGATGCGCGACAGGGTCAACTCCTTCTTAGCCTTGCCGTCGTCGCCGGTCTTCTCGGACACATGCAGGAAGTCCTTGCGACCGACGTCCGCCTTGTCGACATGCTTGATGTCCTTGGGCAGGTCCTTCCATTTCCAGGTCGCGGGCATGTCCACACCCCAATTGGCGGCCTTGCGGTTTCCCTTGTCCGGCGCGAGCATGAAATGCAGCACGACGTTCTTCAGCGGCTTCGTCAGCTTGGCCGCGATGGTCACTTTGCGGCCGGCCGGTTCGGCCTCGAGGTTGATGTAGAACTCCTTGCGTGCGCCGTCCCAGGCCACTGCCTTGCCAGGGCTGGCGGTGTAGTCGAGCTTCACCTCCTCGATCTTCACAACGGTATAGCGCGTCCAGTCGCCATTGCGCTTGACGAATTTCTGGAGGCCGCCCGCGGTGCGGTCCATGCCGGCGTCCAGGCGCAGATCGCAGGGCTGGTCGGTCTCGGTCGTTCCCTCGACCCAGATCGTCTGCTCGGCGGCTTTCAGCGCTGAGACTTTGTAGGTGACCTTGTCCTTCTTCGCACCATCGAACTCAGCGTCGAACAGTGCGATGGCACCGGTCTTGGGCGTGTCCTTGGCGCCGCCCTGAAGCTCTTCGGTCTTGAGCGCTTCGGCCCCTTGGTTTGGCGCCCAGCCGCGCCCGACGTTCAGCACGATGTCGTAGTCGTCGACCTCGGCCTCCTCGGGCAGCTGTCCGATGTCGATCTTCGCCACCACCAGCCTGGCACGGCCGAAATGCGCATCATGCTGCGCGTGCAGCAGCCGGCCCGGCTTCGCGGCATCCCCATGGGTCGGCACACCAATCTTTTCCTCGGCCGTCATCAGCAGCTGGTCGGGGATCAGTTTGCTGTTGAGGTTTGTGTAATACGTCGACTCGGGGTCGGTGTTCGGATCGACCTGCATCCCCGCTCCCTTCAGTGTCGCCAGATCCTGATGGTGCAGCTTCAGTTCAAGCTCGACCACGCCCATCTTCTGGGGCGGCGGCAGATCGGGAGCAATCTTGATGAAGCGGTTTGCGGGGTCGGCCAGCACCAGGTCGACGGTGAACCTGCCCTTGTCCTTCCCGCGCAGCCAAAAGCGGGGCGGCTTGGGACCCACAATCTGATCGGAGGTGCCGATCAGCTGCTCGGTCGTCAGGTCCGCCAGAAGCGGCTCGGTGCATGCCTCGTTGGTGAATACATCGACCTTGGGGTCGGAGAATTTGAGTTTGCCGGTGCCCGCGTACGGATGCGCCGGGTTGCTCTGGGTGATGGTCGCCTGGATGTAGGTTGCGCTGGGCAGGATCTTCGCCTCTTCCGCGCCCTGCTTGTCGCTCAGCTTGCGGTCTAACAGCACGATCCGGTACTCGAGTTCGATCTTCGGCGTGACGATGTTGATCGGCTCGACCTCGATCGCGACCTCCTGTTCGCGCCCGGGAAAGAGTTCCACCGGCTCCTGCGTCTGGGTGAAATCGAGTGTCGTGGCAAATGTCTTCTCGTCCTCGGCCGACAGCTTGACCTTGATCGCGTAATTGCCCGAAGTGATCCGCGGAAAATCCGCGATGCCGCTGACTGTCGGCTTCGCCGCCGGATTCTCTGGCCCCGTGACCGTCACGGTCGCATTGGCGAACAGGTGCTCGGGCTTGCCCTTTTCGAACACCTTCACCTTCAGCGAAGGCTTGCGTGCCAGCTGATACGGCACATAAGCGATCTCTCCGGCGGCGACCTGAATCGGTCGAGTCGTCGGCAGGGCCGGCTTTTCGTAACGCGTCAGGTCGTCGGCGCTCAACACGAGGTCGACGGTGTGCTTGCCGGGTGCGACCGGTTCGTACCTGGCCGTGCCACTGTCCTCGGCGGTCGGCTTCTCGGCACCGTCTTTGCTGGTTCGCACTTTGCCGACATCGACGCCCCGGTCATCGACCACGTGCACCCAGATTGCGGCATTCGGGTTCAGCGCGCAGGGCTCGGTTGGGGCGCCGAGTTGCTTGGGCACCGAACTCGCACACGAACAGGTAAAGGGCTTGCTACAGCGGGCGCACAGCGGCATCGAGGTGCCCCTCCTTGGGCAGCATGGAAAGGGCGATCACTGGGGAGCGCCGAAGACGATCATCGACCGCCCCCCGGTCTTCTCCTGGATCCGGTTCTGCACCGCCTCAACCTTGATGTAATCAGGCAGTTCCTTGTGCGCCAGGATATTTCCTGCCCATTCCCGGTCCGGAGCCCGCTCGAGCGATTCACCGTACAGCAGCCACAGTTCTATCAATGCAGCCACTGCGCCTTCCAAGGTGATCCCGAGCAGCGCTGCGGCGCGCATCGACCGCTCGACGAAATCATTCGTTCCATCGATTCCGAGGGCACTGCAGTGACGCGGGTGTTCACTCGCGATGTAGTCCACGAGATCGCGCCTGAACTGATGGACACGCGCGTGGCGAAGCAGGTCTACCTGAGCGGTTCGAATGGAGAGCATTTCGGGGTGCTGCCTGAGTTCGCGCGTCGAGGCCGGACAATACCTGCAAATCCAATGGCAGTGTCGATTGCCACTGTTCCGCCGGTCGAGGCACACATGCGTCGCGGCGGCGCTTTTCTTGACCTAGTATTGCATCGGAACCGACTCGGGAGATTCCGCCATGACACGCGCCATGCTGCTCGATCGCATCATCACCGACGCCCTGCCCTCGTTCGCCACGTCCGCCGAAGTGAAAGCCTTTGAATCGGTGCCCTACGCCGATCGCATCGCCGCGGCCAGTACCTACGACGCCATCCGGCTGGGCGCCGCCCACGACCCCGACGCGCCGGCGATCCAGTTCCTGCCCACAGCCAGCGTGCAGGACACGCCGATCGTGATCAGTCACCGTCAATTCATCGGGCGCGTCACCCAGACCGCGAACGCCTTCCATGGACTGGGCGTCGGACCTGGCGATGTGGTCAGCTTCCTGCTGCCGCTGCTGCCCCAGAGCCTGTTCACGCTGTTCGGTGCCCAGGCCGCCGGTATCGCCAATCCGGTCAACCCGCTGCTCGAACCGCATCAGATCGCCGAGATCCTCGAGGCCGCGCAGACCAAGGTGCTGGTCACACTGGGACCGACCGAGGGCACCGACATCTGGGAGAAGGTCATGAAGGTGCGCGCCGGTCTGTCGCATCTGACGGCCATCGTGCAGGTCAATGGACCCGGAAATCCCGCTGACGGCATCCATTCCTTCGACGCGCTGATCGCCGGTCAGCCGGCTGACCGCCTGGTCAGCGGACGCCAGATCGCCGCCAGCGACGTTGCCGCCTATTTCCACACCGGCGGCACCACCGGCACGCCCAAGCTGGTCCGGCACACCCATGGCAATCAGGTCTACCAGGCCTGGGCCTGCAACCTGGTCCTGAAGTCGACACCCGGGCGCAACCTGCTGTTCGGCATGCCGCTGTTCCATGTGGGCGGCTCGCTCAGCCAGGCGCTGGCGGCGCTCTCGGGCGGCAACTGCCTGGTGGTGCTGTCGCCGGCCGGCTGGCGCAACCCCGCGGCGCTCAGGAACCTGTGGCCGCTGGTCGAGCGCTACAAGCCCGAACTGCTGAGCAGCGTGCCGACGATTCTCGCGGCGGCGCTGATGTCGCCCGTCGGTGAGGCGGATCTGTCGAGCCTGAAGTACTTCGCCGGCGGCGGTTCGGCGATTCCGGTCGCGGTCGCCAGCGCACTGCAGGAGCGGTTCAAGTCGCCGGTCATCGAGGTCTACGGCATGACCGAGACCGCCAGCGTGCACACGCTGTCCTATCCCGACCGTCCGATCCGGCTGGGCTCGGTCGGACACCCTGTGCCTTACAGCCGCGTGCGCATCGTCAAGGTCGACGCCGACGGCCGCTGCCTGGGCGACTGCGCCCCCAACGAGATCGGCGTCGTCACGATGTCCGGCCCCGGCGTGTTCAGCGGCTACCTGAACGAAGTCCACAACCGCGGCGCCTTCATCGAGCCCGGCTGGGTGAACTCCGGCGACCTGGGCCGCCTGGATGAGGACGGCTATCTGTGGATCACGGGCCGCGCCAAGGATCTGGTGATCCGCGGCGGTCACAACATCGACCCGCTGCCGATCGAGGAGGTGTTGTATCAGCATCCGGGCGTCGCGCTGGCCGCGGTGATCGGGCAGCCCGACGCCTATGCCGGCGAACTGCCTCTGGCCTATGTGCAGCTCAAGCCCGACGCCACCGTGGCCGCCGGCGAACTGGAGCAGTGGGTGCGTGAACGCACACCCGAGCGGGCGGCGGTGCCGGTGGAGATCATTCCCATCGATCCGATGCCACTGACGGGCGTGGGCAAGGTCTTCAAGCCGCAGCTGCGATGGGACGCGGCGCGACGGGTGTTCGCCCGTGCCCTGGCACCACTGGCCGACAAGGGCATCCGTTGCGACGTGAGCGTCGGCGCGCACGGGACCCATGGCAGCATTGCCACCGTGACGATCCACGACGTGCCGCCCGCGCAGCGCGAAACGGTCGCCTCGATGGTCCACGAACGGCTCGATCCCTTCGTGATCCGACACGACATTCAATGGCCATGACATGAAACTGATCCTGATCCGCCACGGGCTGCCCGTCCGCAGCGACTCTTCCGCCGATCCGTCGCTGGCGCCCCAAGGCGTGCGCCAGTCCGAGCAGATGGCCCGCTGGCTGCACAGTGAAGGCGTCGATGCGCTGTACACCAGTCCGATGCGCCGCGCCCGCGAAACGGCCGAACCGCTGGCCGCGCTGACCGGCCTGCAACCGCGCGTGATCGACGGCATCGCAGAGTACGACAAGGACAGCGGCCGCTACGTGCCGATGGAAGAGCTCAAGCGCACGGACTACGCCGCCTGGCAGGCGGTGATGGCCGGCGGCAATGTCGACGACATCACCGCGTTTCGCGAACGGGTGGTGGCGGCGCTGCTGGCGGTGACCGCCGAGCACCGCGGCGGCACGGTGGCGGTCTGCTGCCACGGCGGCGTCATCAACGTCTGGAGTGGCCACGTGCTGGGGCTGCCCCCCCGGCTGTTCTTCGAGCCGCACTACGCGAGCATCCATCGCTTCCTGTGCTCCAGCGCGGGACACATCTCGGTGGGCAGCCTCAACGAGACAGCGCACCTGCGG
>DAONCJ010000113.1:0-9225 GCA_035401985.1 Burkholderiaceae bacterium
CGATGGGGATCAGGGCCTGCCAGCCGAACCAGGCGCCCAGGGCGGCCAGCAGCTTGAAGTCGCCATAGCCCATGCCCTCCTTGCCGGTGGCCAGCTTGAACAGCCAGTAGATGGACCACAGCGTCAGATAGCCGGCGATCGCGCCGATCACAGCCGAGGACAGCGGCGCGAACACGCCCCACAGGTTCAGCAGCAGCCCCAGCCAGAGCAGCGGCAGCGTCATGTTGTCGGGCAGCAGCTGGGTATCGAAGTCGATGAAGGTCAGCGACACCAGGAACCAGGTCAGAACCAGGGCTGCCAGGCCGGCGATGGTGGCGCCCAGGTGCCAGATCGCCAGGCCGCTCAGCAGCGCGGTGATCAGCTCGATGGCCGGATAGCGCACCGGGATCGGCGTCGCGCAGGACGAACACCGGCCCCGCAGCATGAGCCAGCTGATGACCGGGATGTTCTCCCAAGCGGTGATCTCATGGCCGCACGAGGGACAGCGGGACCGCGGCACCATCAGGTTGAACGGTTCGTCACCCGTGCCCGCGTGGGCGCCGGCCGGCGCCGGCACGCCGGTCAGTTCGGCGGCCTGCGCCGCCCACTCGCGCTCCAGCATGACCGGAACACGGTAGATCACCACGTTGAGGAAACTGCCGATCAGCAGACCCATCAGGGTCGCCGCGGCAATCGCCACCGGGGGCGAGTGTTGGAGGAGTTCGATCATGGCCGCGATTGTGCCAGCCCCGGCCGGTCGCTCAGGACCGGCGCGGGCTGCCCAGGCATTCGGTCAGACGACCTGGCCGAGCTTGAAGATCGGCAGATACATGGCGACCACCAGGCCGCCGATCAGCACGCCGAGAAACACCATGATCAGCGGCTCGAGCAGGCTCGACAGGCTCGCCACCGCCTCGTCGACCTCGCGCTCGAAGATGTCGGCCGACTTGCTCAGCATGGAGTCCAGGGAGCCGGATTCCTCGCCGATCGCCGCCATCTGCATCACCATGTTCGGAAACACGTTGGCGTTCTGCATCGCCACCGTCAGGCTGGTGCCGGTGGACACCTCCTGCTGGATCTTGCGGGTGGCCATCAGATAGACGATGTTGCCCGATGCGCCACCGACCGAGTCGAGCGCTTCGACCAGCGGCACGCCGGCGGCGAACATCGTCGAAAGGGTGCGCAGCCAGCGCGCGATGGTCGCCTTGCGCAGCACCTCGCCGAAAATCGGCAGGCGAAGCATCATGCGGTCCATCGCCGCCTGCACCTTCGGTGAACGCCGCCACGCCTGCATGAAGAAATAGCCGGCGCCGAAGGTGATCCCGAATATCAGATACCAATACGAGATGAAGAAATCCGACATCGCGATAACCATCATCGTCGGTGCCGGAAGGTTGGCGCCGAAGCCCTCGAACACCTGCTTGAACGCCGGGATCACGAACAGCATGATCACGGTCAGCACCAGCGCGGCGACGATGATCACCGACATCGGATAGAACAGGGCCGACTTGATCTTGCCCTTGATCGCCTGCATCTTTTCTTTGTAGGTCGCCAGGCGATCGAGCAGGTCATCCAGGATGCCGGCCTGTTCGCCCGCGCCCACCAGGTTGCAGAACAGCGAGTCGAAATACAGCGGGTATTTGCGGAACGCCTGCGACAGGTTGGTCCCGGTCTCGACATCGCCCTTGATGTCGGTGAACAGCTTGGCCACCGAGCTGTTGGCGGTGCCCTTGGCGACGATGTCGAACGCCTGCAGCAGAGGAACACCGGCACGCATCATCACCGACAGCTGCCGGGTGAACATCGTGATGTCCTTGTCGGTGACCTTCTTGCCCTTCTTGTAGCGCCGCTTGGTGATCTTGGTCACCATCACGCCCTGGCGGCGCAACATCGAATTGACCACGGCTTCGCCGCCGGCACGCATTTCGCCGCGTACCGTCTTGCCCGCGCGGTCGCGCCCTTCCCACAGGAAGGTGAATTCCTTGACCGGGTTGCCCGCCAGTGCCTTGGTCGCCATGCTGCCGCCTCTTCCTAGTTCGCTATTCGTTGGTCACGCCGAGGACTTCCTCGATCGAGGTCAGCCCCTGCATCACCTTCAGCAGTCCCGATCGGCGCAGGTCGCGGATGTTCTCGCGCTTGGCCTGTTCGGCGATCTGCATCGCATTGCCATTGGTCAGGATGATCCGCTGGATCTCGTCGCTGATCGGCATCACCTGGTAGATGCCGACCCGGCCCTTGTAGCCGCTGCCGCCGCAGCGCTCGCAGCCGACCGGCTTGAACGGACGCCAGCTGCCGTCGAGGTCGGCGTCGCCGTAGCCGACCGCGACCAGCCCGTCCTCGTCGATCTCCAGCGGCTCCTTGCAGGTGCACAGGCGCCGTGCCAGCCGCTGGGCGGTGATCATGATCACCGACGAGGCGATGTTGAATGGCGCCACGCCCATGTTCATCATCCGGGTCAGTGTGGTTGGCGCGTCGTTGGTGTGCAGGGTCGACAGCACCATGTGACCGGTCTGCGCCGCCTTGATCGAGATGTCCGCGGTTTCGAGGTCGCGGATCTCGCCGACCATGATCACGTCCGGATCCTGGCGCAGGAACGCCTTCAGGGCCGCCGCGAAGGTCAGGCCGGCCTTGTCGTTGACGTTGACCTGATTGATGCCGGGCAGGTTGATCTCGGCCGGATCCTCGGCGGTGGAGATGTTGACGCCCGGCTGGTTCAGGATGTTCAGGCAGGTGTACAGCGACACGGTCTTGCCCGAGCCGGTCGGGCCGGTGACCAGCACCATGCCGTACGGCCGCGTCACCGCATCGAGCAGCAGCTGCTTCTGGTCGGCGTCGTAGCCCAGCGCCTCGATGCCCAGCTTGGCCGACGACGGATCCAGGATCCGCATCACGATCTTCTCGCCGAACAGCGTGGGCAGTGTCGACACCCGGAAGTCGATCGCCCGCGAGGGCGACAGTGCAAGCTTCATCCGCCCGTCCTGGGGGATGCGCTTCTCCGAGATGTCGAGCCGCGAGATCACCTTGATCCGCGAGGCGAGCTTCTCCTTGATCGCCAGCGGCGGCTGGGCGAATTCACGCAGCTCGCCGTCGATCCGCAGACGGATCCGATAAAACTTTTCATAAGGTTCGAAATGCAGGTCCGAGGCGCCGGCATTGATGGCGTCCATCAGGATCTTCTGCAGGAAGCGCACGACCGGCGCATCGTCGACGTCGGCGCTGGAGTCGATCGCCGCGGGCACCGGCTCGACGCCGCCCAGGTCGACCTCGAGACCTTCGTCGACCAGTTCCGAAAGCTGCTGGCTGGCCGACTTCTCCTGACGCTCGATGATCTTGATCAGCTTGTCGTGCTCGATCACCACGGGGTCGATCGTGCACTGCGTCTGGAACTTGATGCGGTCCAGCGTCTGCAGATCGGTGGGATCGGAGATCCCGACCGAGATGCGCGCTCCCCGCTTGCCCAGCGCGATCACCCGGGTCTCGCTGGCCAGCTTGCGGTCGATCAGGTCTTCCTGGATCGTCGACAGATCGATGGCCGTGATGTCCAGCATCGGATGGCCGAAGGTCTCGGCGGCGAAGCGGGCCAGCTGACGGGCGCTCACCGATCCGGACACGACCAGTTCGTCGATGAACTTGACGCCGCTGGTGTCGGCCTTCTTCTGGAGGACCATGGCCTGGTCCGGGCGCAGGATCTGGTGCTGGACCAGAGCGCGCGCCAACCCCGCGAGCACGGTGGGCTCGACGGCCTGGGTCGGAAGCGGTGCGGCTGCCATATTTGTTGTAATGATGGGTGTAGCCCTTGTCTGGTGACTGCAATGATGCGGCTGCGGCGGTCGCTGGATAAGGGGTGGATTGCCGCCTTTGGACGGACGGCGGGCGTCGGGGAGACGAACGGCCGGGTGCGGGTGCAGAACGCACGCGTTGCTCCGTTCATCGCGGACCGGCGGCGGGCTGCGCCGCATGCAATTGCTAAACTGGGGCCATCACAGACAAGAACCACGGGGACAGCAATGGCAGATCAGCACGGCGGTGGCGGTTCGGGCAAGCGGCACAAGCTGCGGTCCCGTGCATGGTTCGACAACCCCGACAATCCTGGCATGACCGCGCTCTATCTCGAGCGGATCATGAACTTCGGCCTGACCCTCGAAGAGCTGCGCGACAGCGGCAAGCCGGTGATCGGCATCGCCCAGACGGGCAGCGACATCTCGCCCTGCAATCGCCACCACATCGAACTGGCCCAGCGCGTGCGCGATGGCATCCGCGATTCGGGCGGCATCCCGATGGAGTTCCCGGTGCATCCGATCCAGGAGACCGGCAAGCGGCCGACCGCGGCGCTGGACCGCAATCTGGCCTACCTGTCGCTGGTCGAAGTGCTGTACGGATACCACCTGGACGGGGTCGTGCTGACCACCGGTTGCGACAAGACCACCCCGGCAATGCTCATGGGCGCGGCCACCGTCGACATTCCGGCGATCGTGCTGTCCGGCGGCCCGATGCTCAACGGCTACTACAACAATGGCCTGGCGGGCTCGGGCACGGTCGTGTGGTTTGCCCGCCAGGAACTGGCTGCCGGCCGCATCGACTATGACCAGTTCCTGAAGATGGTCGCCTCGGCGGCGCCCTCGGTGGGCCACTGCAACACGATGGGCACGGCGCTGTCGATGAACAGCGTGGCCGAGGCGCTGGGGATGTCGCTGCCCGGCTGTGCGGCCATTCCGGGGCCGTACCGCGAGCGCGCCCAGATGGCCTACTACACGGGCCGGCGCATCGTCGACATGGTCCACGAGGATCTGCGGCCTTCCCGAATCCTCACCCGCAAGGCCTTCGAGAACGCCATTGTCGCGTCCAGCGCGCTGGGCGCCTCGACCAACTGTCCGCCGCACGTCAACGCCATCGCGCGTCACATGGGGGTCGATCTGGCCATCGGCGAATGGGACCGGATCGGCTACGACATTCCGCTGCTGGTCAATCTGATGCCGGCCGGTCAGTACCTGGGCGAAGAATTCCACCGGGCCGGCGGCGTGCCGGCGGTGATGAATGAACTCCTGGCGGCCGGCAAGCTGCACGCCGATGCGCTCAATGTGTCCGGCAAGACCATCGGCGAGTGCTACAAGGACACGCCCACCCTCAACCGGGACGTGATCCGCGCCTACGACCAGCCGCTGCTGCCGCAGGCGGGGTTTGCGGTGCTGTCGGGCAACCTCTTCGATTCCGCGGTCATGAAGACCTCGGTCATTTCGCCGGAGTTTCGCCAGCGCTATCTCGAGCAGCCCGGCGACGAAGGAGCCTTCGAGGGACGGGCGATCGTCTTCGAGGGGCCCGAGGACTATCACGCGCGCATCAACGATCCGTCGCTGGCCATCGATGCCGACTGCCTGCTGTTCATCCGGGGCGTCGGCCCCATCGGGTATCCCGGCGCGGCCGAGGTGGTGAACATGCTGCCGCCTGACGACCTGGTCAAGCAGGGCATCACGATGCTGCCCTGCATCGGCGACGGCCGCCAGTCCGGCACGTCGGCAAGCCCGTCAATCCTCAATGCCTCCCCCGAGGCGGCCGTGGGCGGTGGTCTGGCGCTGCTGCAGACCGGCGACCGGGTGCGCATCGACCTGGGCCGACGTCGCGCAGACATGCTCATCTCGGATGACGAGCTGGCCCGTCGGCGAGCCGCCTGGACGGCGCCCGAACTGATCAGCCAGACTCCCTGGCAGGAGCTGCAGCGCAAGTACGTCGGCCAGCTGCAGGACGGCGGCTGTCTCGACTTTGCGGTCAAGTATCAGCGCATCGACTTCGTCCACGGCATCCCGCGCGACAACCACTGAGGCGGCGGCTGCCGCGCACCGGCAGGACGACGCGACCCCGGGGCGACTCGGGGAAAGCGCGCGTTGCCTCGGTGCGCCGGTTTGGCCATAATCCGCGTTCCCGAAGCAGGTCGGCCCCTCGCAGTTTGGCCGCCAGCTCGCACAACCCCTCAATCTTGCAGCGACGGATGGCCGACGAAATCATTCTCGAAACCCGCAACCTCGTGAAGGAATTCAAGGGGTTCGTGGCGGTCAACGACGTGAACCTGCGGGTGCAGCGTGGCCATATTCATGCCCTGATCGGCCCGAACGGGGCCGGCAAGACCACGTTCTTCAATCTGCTGACCAAGTTTCTCATCCCCACGCGAGGGCAGATTCTCTACAAGGGTCAGGACATCACCCAGGAAAAATCGGCCCAGGTCGCCCGGCGCGGCATCGTCCGCTCCTTCCAGATCTCGGCCACGTTCCCTCACTTGACGGTGCTCGAGAACGTGCGCATCGGTCTGCAGCGCGAGCTCGGCACCTCCTTTCATTTCTGGAAGTCCGAACGCTCGCTCGAGAAGCTGCATGCGCGTGCGCTCGAACTGCTCGAAACCGTCGGTCTGCGCGAGTACGCCGACACGGTCACGGTCGAACTGCCCTACGGACGCAAGCGCGCGCTCGAGATCGCCACCACGCTGGCGACTGAGCCCGAACTGATGCTGCTCGATGAGCCGACCCAGGGCATGGGCCATGAGGACGTCGAGCGGGTCACGCAACTGATCAAGAAGGTCTCGGCCAATCGAACAGTGCTGATGGTCGAACACAACATGAACGTGGTCGCCAGCATCGCCGACCGCATCAGCGTGCTGCAGCGCGGTGCGGTGATTGCCGACGGCCCCTACGAAACCGTCTCGAAGGACCCCCAGGTGCTCGAAGCCTACATGGGAAGCGAAGCGACAGAATTGCAGGGCGCTCATGGCTGAGGGCGTCGAGTTCCTGCGGATCACCGATCTGCACGCCTTCTACGGCGAATCGCATATTCTTCACGGCGTCGATCTGCGGGTGAACCGCGGCGAGGTCGTCACTCTGCTCGGGCGCAACGGCGCAGGCCGCACCACCACCCTGAAGTCCATCCTGGGGCTGGTCGGGCGGCGCACCGGTTCGATCATGATCAACGGCACCGAGGCGATCAACCTGCCGCCGCACAAGATCGCGCAGCTCGGGCTGGGCTATTGCCCCGAAGAGCGCGGCATCTTTGCCAGCCTGACCTGTGAAGAGAACCTCATGCTGCCGCCCGAGGTGGCGTCGGGTGGCATGAGCATCGACGAGATCTACGCGATGTTCCCCAACCTCGCCGAGCGTCGCAACAGCCAGGGCACGCGCCTGTCGGGCGGTGAGCAGCAGATGCTGGCGGTGGCCCGCATTCTGCGCACGGGCGCCCGCCTGCTGCTGCTCGACGAGATTTCCGAGGGGCTGGCGCCGGTCATCGTGCAGGCGCTGGCACGGATGATCCGCACCCTGCGCGAGCGGGGCTTCACCGTGATCATGGTCGAACAGAATTTCCGTTTTGCGGCGCCTCTGGCCGACCAGTTCTATGTGATGGAGCACGGCCGCATCGTCGAAGGTTTCCGGGCCACCGAGCTGGCGGCCAAGCAGGGCATGCTTCACGAGTTCCTGGGCGTCTGATCCAGGGGTCGGGCGCAGCGGGCGCCATTCTTTTCATCGGGACAGTGCTTCGCGAGAACGGGCACTGATCCGCCAACGGCAGACAACAAGGAGATTCCATGATGAAGCGCACACTGCTTTCCACGCTGGTGTCCGGTGCTCTGGCACTGACGGCCACGGCCGCCCACGCACAGGTCTCCGACGGCGTGATCAAGATCGGCGTCATGAACGACATGTCGGGGCTGTATGCCGACATCAGTGGCATGGGCTCGGTCATTGCGGCCAAGCTGGCCGTCGAGGACTTCGGCGCCGAAAAGAAGGGCATGAAGGTCGAGATCGTTTCGGCCGACCACCAGAACAAGCCGGACATCGGCTCGAGCATCGCGCGCAAGTGGTTCGACACCGACAAGGTCGATGCCATCTTCGACGTGCCGACCTCCTCGGTGGCGCTGGCCGTCAACGACGTGGCCCGCGAAAAAGGCAAGGCCCACATCAACTCCGGCGCCGCCACGTCTGACCTGACCGGCAAGAACTGTTCGCCCAACACGATCCATTTCACCTATGACACCTGGATGCTGGCCAACGGCACCGGGTCGGCGATCGTCAAGACGGGCGGCGACACCTGGTTCTTCCTGACCTCCGACTACGCGTTCGGGCACGCGCTGGAGCGCGACACCGAGGCGGTGGTGCTGAAGTCCGGCGGCAAGGTGCTGGGCAAGGTCCGCCATCCGCTCAATTCGCAGGACTTCTCGTCGTTCCTGCTGCAGGCCCAGGCCTCCAAGGCCAAGATCATCGGCCTGGCCAATGCCGGCGGCGACACCCAGAACGCCATCAAGCAGGCCTCCGAATTCGGCATCGGCAAGGGCGGCCAGAACCTGGCCGGCCTGCTCGTGTTCCTGCCCGATGTGCACAGCCTCGGGCTGGCCAAGGCGCAGGGCCTGATCTTCACCGAGACCTTCTACTGGGACATGAACGACCAGACCCGTGCCTGGACCAAGCGGTTCGCGGCGCAGAGCGGCGGCAAGTATCCGTCGATGGTCCAGGCCGGCGTCTACGGCTCGGTCATCCATTACCTGAAGGCGATCGAGGCAGCCAAGACCGACGACGGCACCAAGGTGGTGGCCAAGATGAAGGAGCTGCCGACCGACGACGTGCTGTTCGGCAAGGGCTCGATTCGTGCCGATGGGCGCGCGCTGCACCCGGCCTACCTGGTCGAGGTCAAGAAGCCGTCCGAGTCCAAGGGCCCATACGACTACTACAAGATCCGCGCCACCATTCCGGCCGATCAGGCGTTCCGGCCGATGGACCAGGGCGGCTGCCCGATGGTCGCCAAGAAATAATTCCGGACGGCGGCTCGCATGGAGATCTTCGGCATACCCACCCAGGCCCTGTTCGGGCAGCTGCTGATCGGGCTGATCAACGGCTCGTTCTACGCATTGCTCTCGCTGGGCCTGGCAGTCATCTTCGGACTGCTCAACATCATCAACTTCACCCATGGCGCCCAGTACATGATGGGTGCCTTCGTGGCGTACCTGCTGTTGAACAAGCTGGAGATCGGCTACTGGTGGTCATTGGCGCTGGCGCCGGTGGTGGTGGGCATCACCGGGGTCATCATCGAACGGCTGATGCTCTCCAAGCTGTACAAGCTCGACCATCTCTACGGGCTGCTGCTCACCTTCGGACTCGGGCTGATCATTCAGGGGCTGTTCCGCAATGAGTTCGGCTCGTCCGGGCAGCCCTACCCGATTCCCGAAGAGCTCCAGGGCGGCAAGAACCTGGGCTTCATGTTCCTGCCCAACTACCG
>DAONCJ010000114.1:0-9213 GCA_035401985.1 Burkholderiaceae bacterium
ATGAGCCTGACACGCACCGACCTGGCGCCCGAGATCCCGACCTTCAAGGAACAGGGCTACAACATCGAGCTGTCCTCGCTGCGCGGCATCGCTGCGCCCAAGGGACTGCCGGCGGATGTCCGCGAGCGTCTGGTCAGCGCGGTGGCCAAGGCGGCGGCTGATCCCGAGTTCATCAAGACCTCGCTCGGCTTCTACGCGTCGCTGCGCTATCTGGCGCCCACCCAGTACGGCACCGTGCTGCGCGAAGCCGAGACCGGGTTCCGCAAGCTCTGGACCGAGATGCCCTGGGGCGACAAGTAATCGGTCGAACCGGCCGGCGCGCGCATCACGCGACGCTGGCCCCTCAGGCTTATCCGCCATCGGCCGATAGTCGCCGTCGGGCACCCGTCTGAACATCTTCGCCGGGCGCCTGGCGCCGGGCGCACTGCCCGCCGAAATCAGGCCGAGCGCCGGACAAGTGCCGAACAAGGGGCGCCGTCAAGTCCCTTCGCGCGAAACCGAGCATTGTCTCCAGATCGCCATGCCCGTTGAGCATGGTCAATGCGCGCCCGCGCGACGCAGTTGATTCTCTTCCTCAGTTGTTCCGACGGCGTGCGGCCGGGCGGGGCCACCCGCCTGGGCGCGACACGGACAACCCGGCGGGCATCGAGGAGAACAAATTGGATCGGATCCGTATGGTGGTGCGGCTGGCGGCCGCGGCATTCGCGATGTGGGCATGGAGCGCTGCGCTAGGCGAATCGGGGGCAGCCGATCGCGTTTCCGCCCTGAGCGGGAAGCTGCTGATCGGTCAGACGGATATCGCGCTGGCCACACCGATGGGCCGAATTCCGGTGTTGCGCATTTACGACCGCGCACGAACCGGTCAGGCATTCGGGCCCGGCTGGTCGTTGGCACTCGCCGCGCGCCTGCGGCCCGACGGCGACGCCGCGGTTGTCGTCACGCGACCCGACGGTACCGACGACATCCTGAGCCGGCAGGCCGGCGTGTTCGTCGGGGCGGGTGGCGCACGTGCCTGGCTGGCGGTGGACGCATGGATCGTGCAATGGCCCGACGGTGTGACCAGCCGTTTCGATCCGGCGGGGCGTGAGACCTCGCGCACCGACCGCAGCGGCAACACGCTCGCGTTCACCTACGACGAGAACGGGCGTCTGACCCGGGCGCAAGCGGTCGAAGGACGGGCGCTGCAGCTGCGTCACGCGGCCAGCGGACTGTTGGTGGAAATCGCCGATGGCGAGTCGCGCGCCCGCTATGAATACGATGCGGCAGGCCGCCTCCAGGCGGCCATCGACACGCACGGCGCCAGAACCGGCTTTCGCTATGACGGCGCGGCACTGGTCGCGATTGCCTACCCGGACGGTCGATCGGTCGAGTTCGGATACGACACCACCGGCCGGGTGATCAGTCGTCGCTCGAGCGACGCGGGCGTCGAGTCCTGGCAGTACGCCGAGCGGACCACCCGGCTGACGCGCAGCGATGGCTTTGCCAGCGAACTCAGCCGAAATGAACGAGGTCTGCCGATGGCCTATCGAGACACGGCAGGCCTTAGCCGCTCATGGGCCTGGGACGGGCGCGGACGCCTCCTCAGCGAGACCTTCGGTGACGGCAGCACCCTCACCCACCGCTACGACGACCGGTCACGACTGCTCGGTCAGACCAGCAGCCATGGCGACGAGTGGCGGATCAGCTACGACGCAGACAGCCTGCGCCCGGCGCGATGGGAATACAACGGCGCGGTGACCGCGTTCGAGTACGACGGGAAAGGCCGCCTTGCGGCGCAGACCAGCCCCGCAGGGCGACGCTGGTCATTTGCCTACGACGACCGCGGCCGCGTGGCGGCGATCTCCGATGGCGAGCGCCGCAGCACGCGATACGAACACGACGCGACGGGGCTGCTGGTTCGGCGAGTCGCGCCGGACTCCAGCGAAACTCGCTGGCAGTACGATGCGCAGGGGCGAGTGCTGTCCGAACAGGGGCCGGCGGGCGTCACGCGTTACACCTACGACGCCGCGGGTCGATTGACTTCGCTGAGCGCGCCGGACCGAAAGCTGACCTATCGCTACGACGGCCGTGGTCGACTGGTTGAATTCGACCAGGGCGATGGCACAGTCCGGGTGACCTCCGACCCCGCCGGCCGCCCGATCGAACTGCACTACCCGGACGGCACCGTCGAACGCGCCCGCTACGATGCGCGCGGCAGCCCGATCGAAGTGACCGATCGGCTCGGGCGCACGACGCGCCACGAATACGACACCGCGGGGGCTCTGATCGCCACCACTCCCGCGGGCGGCGCGCGCATCACGGTGCGGCGCGATGAAGCGGGTCGACGGATCGCTATGAGCGAGGGCACGGCTCAGTTCACGGTCAGTGCGAATCCCACGGGACGCCTGCTGCGCCTGAGCGATGGCACCGGCGCGCAAGGCAGCATGGAGCGGGATGCGTCGGGCCGCATCGTGCGACTCTCGTTTCCCGGGAGTGGTGTCGAACGGCGAACGTATGAACCGGACGGCCTGCTCGAGTCGATCACGCGCCCCGAAGGTGATGTCTGGCGGTACGCCTACGACCGCGCGGGCCGCCTGCACGACATCGTGCAGCCGGGCGGTCAGCGCACTGCGTTCGAATGGGACGCAGCGGGCAATCTGAGCCGACTGGACCGGGCCTTCGGCCAGCCAGTGAGCTTTCGCCACGACGCGCGCAGCCTGCTTCGCGAAATCACGAACGGCCGCGGACAACGCATCGAGTACCAGCACGACGCGGCCGGGCATCTGCGCGCGAAGAAGACGCCCACCGGCCAGTGGACCTTTCAATACGATGCTCGCGGTCGCCTGATCGAGGCCGACGACGGGCAGTTCTCGATTCGTCACACCTACGATCACGCAGGCAGGCGCACCAGCACCGACTATCCCCGATGGGGCAAGCGCATCGGCTACGAGTACGACGAAGTCGGCCGGCTCAGTGTTCGCACCGATCCCGACGGGCTGGCCACACGCTTCTCGTACGACCCCGATGGCCGACTGGCGCGCATCGACGCCGCGATCGGAGCGTTCAGCTACCGCTATGACGAGTCAGGGCGGCTGGCACGGCGCGAGTATCCCAACGGCACCCTGGTCGACTACGGCTACGACCCCGCGGGCCGTCTCGCGCGCGTGGTCCATCGGAGCTCGGATGGAAAGGCGGTTGCCGAGCGTACTTACCGGTTCGATGCCGATGGCAATCGCGTCGAAGTGCTCGACGAAGCCGGGCGCCGGACGAGTTACCGGTACGACAGGCAACGCCGCCTGATCGAAGAAAGCGGCCCTGCCGGGACCACGCGGTACGCCTATGGGCCAGGTGCCGAGCGCGAGTCGACGTCCGACGGCACCGGCACCTTGCGCTATGCCTACGACGGGGCTGGGCGACTGGAGCGTGCGGGACCCGCCGAATACACTCATGACGCCGATGGCAACCTGGCCACCCGCAAGGATCGCGCTGGCACCACCCGCTACGAGCACGACGCGGAGGGTCGGCTGGTCCGCGTACTGGCCCCTGGAGGCCGGACGGTCAGCTACGGCTACGGCCCCTCCGGCGAACGGATCTGGCGCGAAGAGAACGGTCGACGCACCCACTTCGTGCTCGACGGTGAAAACACACTGGCCGAACTCGACGAGCGATTTGCCACACGCGCCAGCTACCTACACGACGGCTCGGATAGTCCGCTGGCACGGACATCGGGCGCAAAGAAGCTCTTCGCCCACCAGGACGCGCAAGGCAGTCTGGTCGCGCTGACGGACGAACAGGGCAGGACGGTGGCCCGGCCGCTGCTCGACGCTTTCGGCAATCGCCGCAATGCCGAGGGACTGGAGTGGGGCGTGGGGCTTGCCGGTCGCCCGCTAGATCCCGCAACGGGCTTGTACGACATGCGGGCGCGCTTCTACGATCCGTCGACCGCCCGCTTCATCAGTCCTGACCCGATCATCGGGCGGCTGACGGATCCGGGCAGCCTGATGCCGTATGCGTATGCGCGCGCCAATCCCCTGAGCTTCGCCGACACCTCGGGACTGGCGCCGGAAGGCCGCGATGCCGGTACGGCAGCCACGATGTCGGCGCAGGCGGACGACGGATCCACGCCCTCGTCGGTTTCGGCCCTGGGACGTATTGTCGGTCCCGCTGCACAGGTCGCCGGCCGCGCCGAGGCGGCCGGCGCAGATGCCGTTCGGCGGGCGCAGATTCAGGCCCTGCTGTTCGACGAGACCATGATCCGCTCCGCGGTGAGTCCGCGGGTTCCCGGCGCCCGGCTCAGCTTGGCAGGGTCGACGAATCCAACGGTGATCATTCCGCCGGTGCCGCGTCCCATACCACCCACGCTGGCGGGCTCCGTCCGTGGGGCCGGCGGCGTGGCGGGCATCGCCCCGATAGCCATGTCGGTCGGCGACATGATTGGCGAAGTCACCTCGGGCGATTCGGTCGCCGACGTCGTGGGCAGCCGGGTCGAGGGCATGACCGTGGACTCCGTGCTGCTCGGCCTCGGCCTGGCGGTGGGGCTCGGGCTCGCCGCGGCCGCGTCGCCGGTTGTGGCAACTGCGGCCGCCGGCGCGGCCATTGCAGCGACGATCTACGGAGCGGGATCGCGCGTCCTGACGGCGATCGATGAGTACCAGGCCGGCAGTGCCGCCGAGCAGACCGAGTTGCGCAATGTGTTCACGATGCAGGACACGCAGACTCGTCTGGCGCAATCGCGGGCGGACCGGACGTCGTCCGCGCCGGGAATCGATCTGACCTTGCCGACCCCCGACACGACCTCGATGCCGGCCGGCGGCACGCCTGCGCCTGCCGCCCCTGAGATCGCCGAGCGCGGCTCGGACACCGACACGCTGCGCGCCTTTCGCGAGCGGGACCAGGGACGTGCCGCGGACGTCGGCGGACGCGGCCTCATTGCCGGCATGACCGGGCAGACTGGCACGCCGTTCAACACTGACACGGCGCGACGGGAAGTCACCCGTGTTCAGGGCGGCCGAAATGTGGCTGCGGGGACCGGGACCGGGACTGGGACTGGGACTGGCCCGGGCACGAGCACGGGCACGGGCACGGGCACGGGCACGAGCACGGGAACGGGAACGGGCACGGGCACGGGCACGGGCACGGGCACGGGCACGGGAACGGGAACGGGAACGGGAACGGGCACTGGCACTGGCACTGGCACTGGCACTGGCACTGGCACTGGCACGGGCGCGGCGGGCACAACGGGTACGACCGGGACAACGGGCGCCACAGGATCTGCCGGAACGATCGGCACGACCACGACATCCTCAGCCGCGGCCACAACCCCCTCCGCCGCCCCCCCACCCTCGGTCGTCGACGATTACAAGTGGTGGCTCTGGTACGAGTGCGACACCAAAGGCGGATGGTGGTGCCCGCTGCGGCTCAGCCACGACCATGAAGCGCAATTGCGGGCTGCGTCGAAGCAGCGAAATCGCCAGATCAACTTCATCGGCCCCGGATTCAGCAGCGCGCAGGAAGCCACCCGGGCTGTCTGCGCGCGGATCAGTGGCGATGTCTACATGGGCGGCCAGTTTGCCTGCGGACTGCTCGGTTCCGTCGGTGGCACGACCTTGTGCATTGGTGACTATGTGAATTTCGATGGGGCGACCAAGAAATGGTCCTGCAAGGTCAAGTGAGGCCAGGTCGTGGCCGTTCGGAGGTCTGGTCGATGGCGCATTGGACGCGTTGCCTCGCCTGTCTGATCGCCCTGCTGCTCCCGGCCGCTGGCTGGCCGCAGGACTGGGGCCTGCAGATCACCGAGTCGGCATCAGGCGACTCGGTGGAGGTGACGGCGCTGACTGACAACTCGCCGGCGCATCGGGCTGGTCTTCGCGCGGGGGATCGGATCATCTCCGTGCAGGGACGCGCCACCGGCACGCCAATGGCTTTCGGCGCGGTGATTCAATCGCTGCCAGCCGGCACTGCGCTGCAACTGCGCGTGGTTCGCGACGGCTGGGAACGAAGCTTCAGCCTCGAGCCCCAATCTGCCAGGGGATCCGGCTGGCTTGGGATCACGCTCGAAATGGCACCGGCCCAGCCGGGCCAGGGCGGGCACCCCTTGCGGGTGAGTGCGATAGCCGAAGCGAGCCCGGCCGCGCGCGCGGGTCTGGCAATTGGTGACCTGATACTGGCCGCGAACGGGCGCGAACCGGACAGCGTGGCGGCGTTCGAGCGCGCGCTGGCAGGCCTTCGCGAAGGCGAGCCGGTCACGCTGACGGTTTCGCGCGACGGCTGGCAACGTCAGATCGCGATTCGCGAAGCTCGCGGGCCCGGCGATGGCCCGGCGTCTGCCGTTTCGGCGCCCGCCCGCGCCGCTTCGTCCGACGCGCCGCCCGGCGCGCCCTCGAACACTGCCAGCGAAGCGTTGTACGCCCTTGCCGTATCGGCCGACCAGCACTACATGCGCGGCGACTGGCCCGCGGCCGCGCAGGCGTACCGCGAATATCTGCAGGCCGTTCCCGCGGAAGCGAGAGCCTGGGATCGGCTCGGCCACGCCCTGCTGATGATGGATCGACATCGCGACGCAGTCGAGGCACTGAACCGAAGCATGATTGCCGGTCCGCCGACCGGGTCGGCTCTGAACAACCTGGGCATGAGTCTGTCCCGGCTGGGCGACCTCGACGGCGCGCGCAACGCCTACAGCCGGGCGATAGAAGTCTCGCCCGATCTGCTCTCCGCCCGCCAGGGACTGGCTGGCATTCACATGGCGCAGCGCAACTGGGAAGCGGCTCGCGAACAGCTTCAAATCATCGTTGCCCGCGAGCCGGGCAACGCCGAATTCAGTGAATCACTGGCCGGAGTGTTCATGGCCCTGGGCCGCCCCGCGGACGCGGTCAACGAATACCGGCGTGCGATCGGCACCGGGCACCCCGGACCCGACGCGCACTACGGCCTTGCCTATGCGCTTTTTCAGGCGGACAAGCCGACGGAATCGCTGGCCGAGGTGCGGGCTCTGCTCACCGTCCGGCCAGGAGAAGCGAGAGCCCAGTTGCTCCATGACCAGGTGCAGGCGAAAATCGCTGCCGGCCACACGGCCCGCCTCGAAGTGCCGACGGCCCCGCAGGAGTTGGCCCGGCAGCCGGCGGATCGCGGACCGCTGCTGGCGGCCGGCGCCGGCGCGGGCGCACCATCCGGCGCACCTGCCGGACCACCCCCGCCCGCCCCTGCGGCCACGCAGGCGGCCGGGACCGGCGACAAGGCCACAGTCGCCGTCGGTGACTTCCAGGTGAAGGCTTCGGGCGCAAGCCAGATGATCGGGGACGGCCTGCGCGAGATGCTCGTGACAGCACTGCATGGCAGCGGACGGTTCATCGTGATGGAGCGTCTGGATCTGGCGGGCCTCGCCGCCGAACAGCAGTTGTCGCGATCGCGCATGGCCCGTGCGGACGCTTCACTTCCCGGCGGGCAGATGGAGGTTGCCGAGATCATGGTCTACGGCGCCGTCACCGAATTCCTGCTCGACTCGCGTGGCGGCGCCCTGGAAATCGGGGTGCCCAAGTTGCCATTTTCCATTGGCCGGCAGACCAGCAAGGCACACCTGGCAATCGACGTGCGGGTCGTGGACGTCACCAGTGGTCGGATCCTCGGCGCACAACGCATCGTCGGCGAGGCCGACTCGTCGCAGTTGTCGCTCGGGGTGACGGCCACTGCGCGCGGCACTGCGATACCCGTCGGCCTGAGCACCTACAAGAACACCCCGATGGAGCAGGCGATCCGCACCTGTCTCGAGCAGTCGATCGCCTATGTCACTCAGGCTGTGCCGACGACGTACTTCCGCCACCGTTGACGGTTCGCCAGCGCACAGAGGCATTGCAGGGCTGGCTTCACAGTAGAGCCGGCGGATGTCCCGTCGGACACACCTTTCCGTGAGGCGCCCGTTGATTCCCCGCTCCGCACTGATCTGCCCGGCACCGTGGTACCCGATGGCGCGTCACCCGGCCAGCGGGAGCCTGCCGTGACGCAAGGTTCCGAGGCGGCTGGATCCGTCGATGTCGTGTACCTGCTCGACCTCGACAACAGCCTGCTCGACAGCGATCGGATCGAGGCGGACCTGCGTCAGCACCTCGATCACGAATTCAGCGTGTCCAGCAACGAGCACTTCTGGTCCGCGCTCGAAACCCTGCGCGCCGAGACGGGATTCGTCGACTATCTGGGGGCGATGCACCGCTACCGCGGCGAGCTGGAACGCTCGGGCATGGACGCTCAGCGCCTGCTGGCGACATCGGCTTTCCTGATCGACTATCCGTACGACAAATGCCTGTACCCCGGCTCGCTGTCCCTCATACGCCACCTCGACCAGTCGGGCCGGACGGTGATCTTCACCGATGGCGACATGACGCTGCAGCCTCTGAAGATTCGGCGCTCGGGCCTGTGGGACGCGGTCGGCGGCCGCGTGCTGGTTCATCTCCACAAGGAGCTGATGCTTGACAACGTCAAGCGTCTCTATCCGGCCCGGCACTATGTGGCGATCGACGACGAGCTCCGTATACTCGCGGAAATGAAGGAGCACTGGCAGCATGAGCTCACCACGGTCTTTCTGCGGCAGGGCCGTCTTGCCGCCGACCCCCAGACCATCAATACGCTCAGGCCGTCCGACTTCATGGTCGAAAGCCTCGACGAACTGATCGCGTTCGACCCCACCCGACTCATCCCCGCAAGCTAGGCCGCAGTGCCCAATCCCTTTCTCGAGAGCAAAGTGCTGCTGGGGCTGCTGATCGCGGCCACGCTCGGATTCGTGTGGATCCTGCTCCCCTTCTGGGGCTCGCTGATGTGGGCCACGATCATCGCGCTGCTGTTCGCGCCGGTGCATCGCAGGCTGCTGGCCCGCTGGCCCGACCGGCCCAATCTGTCCGCCCTGCTGACACTGTCGCTGGTGCTGCTGATCGTCATCCTGCCCTTCGTGGCGATGGTCACGGCGCTGGCCCGCGAGACCGGCCTTTTCTATGGGAAGCTGCAATCGGGGGAGGTCAATCCCGAACAGTTCTTCCAGAGCGCATTCACTGCACTGCCCGAAATCGTCACGCGACAACTCGAACGACTGGGGCTGGTCGACTTCGACGCGCTGCGGCGCACATTGACCGCCGCCCTGTCGCGCGCGGGCCAGTTCATGGCCACACAGGCCCTGAGCATCGGCCAGAACACGGTCGAGTTCGTCGCCAGCCTGTTCATCACCACCTATCTCGCGTATTTCCTGATCCG
>DAONCJ010000115.1:0-9207 GCA_035401985.1 Burkholderiaceae bacterium
AGTCGAGCTTCATGTCGTTGCCGATCATGGTCACCCGGGTGAGTGCGTCAGGCCCGTTGCCGATCAGCGTGGCGCCCTTCACCGGGTACTGGATCTTTCCCTTCTCGACCCAGTAGGCCTCGGCTGCCGAGAAGACGAATTTGCCGTTGGTGATGTCAACCTGGCCGCCGCCGAAATTGACCGCGTACAGCCCCCTGTCGATCGACGCAACGATCTCGGCAGGATCGAGGTCACCGCCCAGCATGAAGGTGTTGGTCATGCGCGGCATCGGCAGGTGGGCGAAAGATTCGCGCCGGCCGTTGCCGGTGACGGGCACCTTCATCAGACGGGCGTTCAGCGTGTCCTGCAGATAGCCGCGCAGGATGCCGTCTTCGATCAGCACATTGCGTTGCGTGGCGTTGCCCTCGTCGTCGATGTTCAGCGAGCCGCGCCGATTGACGATGCTGCCGTCGTCGATCACCGTGACACCGGGTGCGGCCACCCGCTGACCGAGCTTGCCGGCGAAGGCCGATGAGCCCTTGCGATTGAAGTCGCCTTCGAGGCCATGACCGATCGCTTCGTGCAGCAGCACGCCAGGCCAGCCCGGACCGCAGACCACGGTCATGGCGCCGCCCGGCGCGGGCCGCGCTTCGAGATTCAGCAGCGCCGCATCGACCGCTTCGCGCGCGTACTGCTCGAGCATCGCGTCGTCGAAATAGCCGAGCTCCAGGCGCCCGCCGCCGCCGCTGTGGCCCTGTCCGCGCCGACCGTGGCTCTCGGCAATGACGGTCAGCGACAGGCGCACCAGCGGACGCACGTCGCCCGCCATCAGACCGTCGGATCTTGCCACCAGCACCACGTCGTATTCGGCGGCCAGACCGGCCATGACCTGGACGACCCGGGGATCGCGTGCCCGCGCCATGCGCTCGATGCGTTCGAGCAGTGCGACCTTGGCGGTCGAATCGAGGCCGGCGATCGGATCGCCGGCGAAAAAGAGATCACGCCCGCTGCCCGGCTTCATCGACGAGGCCACCTTGACGCGGCCCGCTCCGCTGCGCGCGATGCTGCGCGTTGCACGGGCGGCCGACAGCAGCGCACCGGCGTTGATCTCATCCGAGTAGGCGAACGCAGTCTTCTCGCCAGCCACTGCACGCACGCCGACCCCCTGCTCGATCGAGAAGCTGCCCGACTTGACGATGCCCTCCTCGAGGCTCCAGCCCTCGCTGCGGGTGTACTGGAAATACAGGTCGGCATAGTCGACCTTGTGCTCGAACACTTCGGCCAGTGCGCGCGACAGATCGCGCTCGTCGAGCCCGCTGGGCTCGAGCAGGCGCTGGCGGGCAATGGCCAGGCGATCAATGCCTTCGTCGACAAGCTTCATCAAAACTCCTTACATGATCCGATGGGTCAGTGCCGGCAGGCTGCGCCTGACATCGATGATGCGCTGGCGCTTCAGGGTGCCGGCGACCACACCGGCGCCTTCGGGCAGCACCTCGAGCACCTCGCCCCACGGGTCGATCAGCATCGTGTGGCCCCAGGTCCTCCGTCCATTCTGGTGGCGGCCTCCCTGGGCAGGCGCCAGAACATAGCATTGATTCTCGATGGCCCTGGCGCGCAGCAGGATCTCCCAGTGGGCATCGCCGGTGGTGTAGGTGAAGGCCGATGGCACGATGATCAGATCGCAGGGCGAAAGGGCCCGGTACAGTTCGGGAAACCGCAGGTCGTAGCAGACCGACATGCCGATCCGCCAGCCGTCGATGTCGATGACCACCGGCGTGCGTCCGGCCTCGATGGTGGCCGACTCGTCGAAGCGTTCCTCGCCCCGATTGAATCCGAACAGGTGGATCTTGTCGTATCGAGCGGTTCGCCGGCCGTCCGGGCCGAACACCAGGCTGGTGTTGCGCACCCTGGAGGGTCGCGAGGACACCAGCGGCACCGTGCCCCCGATCAGCCAGATGCCGTGACGGCTGGCCTGTTCGGACAGGAACGACTGCAGAGGGCCGTCGCCTTCGGGCTCGCGCAGGCCGACCTTGTCGGTGTCGCGCTGGCCGAGCAGACAGAAGTACTCGGGCAGCACGACCACGCGGGCACCGCCCGCAGCGGCCTGCGCAATGGCCAGCGCCGCAGCGTCGCAGTTGTCCGACGGGTCGATGCCCGAGACCATCTGCACGCCGGCGACTGCCAGGGTGTCGGTGGCGGCAGGCGGCGCAACGGTGGAGGGGGCAGGACTGCTCATGGAAAGTCTCCGTGACGGTGATCGAACTATTCGACGATACGCGCTGGCGCGACCAGCTGCCGGCGGCGCTCGGATACTTGCGGATCGGCCCATGATCCGGTGACCGCGTACTCGTAGCTGAGCAGCTGCTGCAAGGGCCGGCGAAGCAGGAACTGGGCAACGAAGGTGCCCAGCCCGATAACCGGATTGGCCAGTGCCGCATAGGCCAGCGAGGCCAGCCCGGCATTGAACTCGGGACGCACCGCCACCTCGAGCGACTGCGTTTCGCTGGCCAGGCTGGCGGCGCCCCGGATGTCGACCTGCGCCTGCGCGCCACGCATCCGGAAATTATCGGTACGGGCGACACCGGCCTGCACTTCGACGTCGGCGCTGATGTCGTCGAATGCGAAGCCTTCGGAAAACACGTCGCGGAAATCGAGCGACAGACGCCGGGGCAGCGACTGCAGACTGAGCACGCCGATCAGCTTGGCAAGGCCCGGTTCGGTCTTTAGAAACTGGCCCCGGCCCATCTGCAGGTTCATCGTGCCGGTCAGGCTGGGGTAGTCGATCGCCAGCGGCGACCCCTGCCAGCGCAGACTGCCGGTCACCTCGCCGCTACCGCCCTTCAGGGCATCGTGAAGCCCGAAGATGCCCAGCAGCGCGCCGGCATCGGCCACCCCCAGCCCGAAGTCGAGCGTGGTGGCACGCGGCGAGCCGGCACGCGCGGGCGCCCAGGTTCCGCGCGCGCTCAGCGCCCCGCCCGGATGGTTGATGCGCAGCTCGTCCAGACGCCACACCGGCACGGCTGCGGTGCCACCATTGGTCGCCTTCAGCGACAGCGCGCCCAGCCGGCGCTCGCCCAGCACGAGCTCTTCGGCCGCGATGTCCAGTGCGGGCAGCGCCTCCGGCGAAGTGTCCAGCAGGGACTCGAATTCGCTGGTTCGGGCTTTGGGAATCTCGAGGCGGGCGAAACGCGCGGTCAGGATGCCGATCCGCTGGCCGGGCGCCGGTTCGCGCCAGTTGAAGAAGCCGTTGACCTCCCGGGCACCGATGTTGGCCCGCCAGAAGCCCTCGACCCGCGTGGCGCCGAAGACCACGTCATGCAGGCGCTTGCCGCCGACCGTGACCAGGGGCGACACCACCGAGATCGAGGAAGGCAGCAGCGAAAAGCCGGGGGCGAATTCGGTCGAGACGAGCTGCTGCGCGTCGCGCATGTCGCCGCCCATCAGCAGGGGCATCCATGCGTCGAGATCGATGTCGGCGGAGTTCAGCAGCAGCGACAGCCCCTGATCGGGCAGCACCGGCGTGGCATCGACCGCGAAGGCCCCGCGCTTAATCAGCAGCCGCTCGGTCGCCGGATCGCGCTCGCGTTCGAGCGCCAGGCGGATCGAGTCGCGCAGCTCGACCTGGATGGTGTCGCGCATCGAGCGCGCCCGCGGGTCGGCGGGGGGCTGCGCCGTTGTCTGCACCTTCAGCGGCCAGCGCGCCTCGGCCATCTTGGTGAACGGAGCGGGCAGCGAAGCGGCCAGGCCTGCGAGGTCGGACTCGAGTGTCAGCGAGGCGGCCCGCCGCGACACATCGATGCCGACCTTGTAGTCGGTCGCGCCCGTGAGCCGTCGCGTCAGGGGATTGTCGACCACCGAGCGCATGCCGGCAGCGTCGATGCGGCCCTGGGCGCGCAGAGCGAAGCGCCCGCGCTCGGAGGTCTCGCCCTCGACCTTCAGCGGCCCGCCAAGAAACGTGGCTGCCATGCCGCGCAGCGCGAGCCCCTGTTCGCTGAATTCGAGTGTGCCGGTCAGGTTGCTGAAGGGCGGCAGCGTGTTGTCAAGCTTCAGGTGATTGCCGGGAAAGGCGACCGATCCGATCACCCTTGAACGCTCGAGCTCGCGAAGCGGCAACTCCAGATGCAGCTGCAGCCGGGCGCTGCCCTGGACCACCGTGTCGCGCACGAAGTCGTCGATCCGCGTGCCCACCGGACTGTCGTTGACGAACCGGATCATTTCCTGGGCCGCGCCGTCGCCACTGCCGTCGACCCGCACGACCGCTTCGGCGTAGTCGCGGATTGTCGCCGTCGTCGCGCTCAGCGCGACATCGAACACCTTGCCCGAGCGCATCGCCACCTGCAGGCCATTGCGCTCCAGGCGCAGCCGGCCCTCGCCCCGCTCGATCGCCGGCCAGCCCGGTGCATAGAGCAGCGTGGCATCGCTGAGGTGCGAGTCGACGAGGAATTCGCCGTCACCGGCGCGGGCGAACGGAAAGTCGGCCAGATCGCCACGGACGGCGAACTTGACGTCATCCAGCCGGCCCGACACCACGGCCCGCTGGACCCAGTCGCGCACCGGCTGGGAGATGACCATCGGCAGGTAGCGCCAGACCCGTGTTCCGTCGCCGCGGTCCAGCTTTCCCTCGATGCCGATCAGGCCGGGCCCCTTGCCGCCCGTGCGGTACTCGCCCGAAACCGTTCCCGAGGCATCGGCGTTGGCGAACCGGAACGCGTCGATGGCAGCACTCACGCGCGCGCGCTCCGGGCCCGGCGTGAGCGCGATCCGTACCACCCCCTCGAGTTCATCGAAGGGGACCGCCGCCTCGGCGAAGATTCCCGGCAGCCCGACCACTGTCCGGCGCGAACTGACGCGCAGTTCGCCCCCCTGGCTTCCCATCCGCGCCTCGCCGCTGAGGTTCTCGAACCAGGGCATGCCGATGACCGGGCGGCCATTGCCGTCCACCGATGGCTGGGGCGAATTGCGCGCCGGATTGCGCACCGACAGGCCCTCGAAGCGGGCCACGGCCTCGTAGTCGTCCCTCGCGCCATCGGCAGGCGCCCCGGGCGCGGGCCGGGCCCAGTGACCGCTGAGCGCGGCGACGCGCCCGCCGATCTGCCACGACCGCAGTGCCTGCAAGGTCTCGGGAGCCAGCGGCAGGCGCTGCGCCAGCGCCATCAGCGGCCCGGTCTCGAATCCGTGCACAGCCCCCTGGACGGCGAGCGGGTGCCCGGCCGGATCGACGTTCAGGCGGATCGGCCCGTCCCCCGCAAGATCGAGCCCTCCCGCCTCCCGAAGACGCACCGCATGCAGCAGCACCTCGTGCTGTTCACCGACGCGGCGGACCCGGGCGTCCAGCGACACCTCCGGCAGGGACATCACGCCGTTCGGCCCGGGCGCCGAACGCCATCTGACGTCGGCCGCGGCCAGCTTGAGCTGCCCGTCCTGATCCAGTCCCTGGTCGAAGCGAAGCCAGCCCTTGGCGTCGGCCCGCATCGCTTCGATCGCCAGCGGATGGAGCATATGAACCGTCGCGGGCCGATCCAGCGGCAGGCGGCGCAGCAGGGCCACGCTGGCCTGATCGACGCCGGCATAGACCTCGCCGGACCACCGGGCTGCGTCGCCCGGGCGCGAGCGCGGCGGCCGATAGAACTCCGTGGCCAGATGCAGGCGCTGCCAGCCTCCCGGCAAGGGGCCGGCTGTCAGGGACCCGCGGTGGCGCCGGCCCACGCTGCCGACGGTGACGTCGACCGATTCGAGCACTTCGCGGGTGTCCTCGATGCGGTCGCGCCATTCGACCCGGCCGCCGCGGATCAGGATGCGACGCTGGCTGAGAAGCCGGTTCAGGCCCTGCCCTTCCTCGGTCGCGCCCAGGTCGACATCGACCCCCGCGATCCGCAACCACCCCTGCACGCGCCGCTCCACGCGCAGGCGCGGCCCTTCGAGCTGCACCACCGCGAAACGGGGCTCGGACGACACCAGGGTGCGCGGCGACAGGACGAGCGTGGTCCGAGGCACGATCAGTGCATGCTCGCCGTCGTCATCCATCACGGTGAGCCCTTCGAGGGTGAGGCGCGGCAGCAGCCCTTCGAAGCCTGTCTCGATGTGCGCGATCTCGACCGGATGGCCGATTCGGGCGCTGAGTTCGGCGACGATCTGCGGGCGCCATTCATTCAGACGCGGCCACACGAGGTGGCGCACGGCCAGATAGCCGAGCCCCAGCACGAACATGACGCACACGAGCGTCCACAGCACCGCACGCACCAGCCAGTGGTCAGGCCGGCGTGTCACAGGCGGGGTGGGCGCGAGGGCCGGCTGCACGATGGAGCGCGAAAACTTGCTTCAAGAAAGGGGCAGAGGCGGCGAAGTGCAGCGCGATGCCCGGAATGGCCGACTGTCGGAGGCGCAGACGCCAGGTGCGCCGGGCAGCCTCCAGTAGGATACCTCTTTCCACCGCTGCGCCGCGCCCGCCTGGCGCCAGAGACCATGACCTTCCTTGCCGAGCAATACTCCGGATTTTTCCGCCGATCGGTGACCGCGATCCAATCCCGGCCCGAGGGGGGCCAGCTCGAGAAGCTGCATGAGCTGATCGAGTCGCCGCTCACGCGGGAACGGGTGACGCAGCTGGTTCAGGAAGGGCTGGCGCAGGCCGCGCAGCAGGCGCAGGGCGCCGCCGATTTAGCGGTGCTGGGCAACTTCACCGGTCGGGCGCTGCGCCGGGCTCGCCAGCTGCTGATCCTGGCGCTGATGGAGCGCGACATCCAGGGCGCCGCCAGCCTGCAGGAAGTCTGCACCGCCATGTCGGGCTTTGCCGCGGTGGTCACGCAGGCGGCACTGGCGCAGGCCGGCCGGGAAATCGCCGAGCAGTACGGCACGCCGCACGACGGTCTGGGCCAGCCCCAGGATCTGCTGGCGGTGGCCATGGGCAAGGGCGGCGCCGACGAACTCAATGTGTCGTCCGATCTGGATCTGGTCTTCGTGTACCGGGACGAGGGCGAATGCGTCCGTCCATCCGAGGCGCAGGGCGGTCCACGCGGCGGGCGCGGCCCGATGGCGGCCAGCGAGTTCATGCACCGGGTGGCCAGGCGCACGCTGCAGCTGCTGTCGGACAACACGGCCGACGGATTCGTGTTCCGGGTCGACACGCGCCTGCGGCCCAACGGCGACTCCGGTCCGCTGGTGGCGTCGCTGGCCATGCTGGAGGAGTACTTCTACGCCCAGGGTCGCGAGTGGGAGCGCTTCGCCTGGCTCAAGGGGGTGGTGATTGCCGATTCCGGTCTGGCCGGAGACCCGGCACGCCTGCGCGACGAACAGTCGCTGGCTTCGATCGTCACGCCTTTCGTGTTTCGCCGCTACCTCGACTTTCGCGCCTTCGGGTCGCTGCGCGACCTGCACGCGATGATCCGCACCGAGGTGGCGCGCCGCGACGCCCGCGATGCCGGCAGCATCGACGTCAAGCTGGGACGCGGCGGCATCCGCGAGATCGAGTTCGTCGCCCAGCTGTTCCAGGTGGTGCGCGGCGGCCGCGACACCGGCCTGCGGGACCGGCGCACCCTGGTGACGCTGGCCGGCCTGGCCGAGCGCGGCGTGCTGCCGCCCGAGGACGTGCAGGCGCTCACCCGGGCCTACGAACTGCTGCGCCGCACCGAGCACGCGCTGCAGTACCGGGAAGATGCCCAGACCCATCGGCTGCCCTCGGATCCGGCCGAACGTGCGCAGATCGCCGGCATGCTGGGACTGCCGACCCCGCTGTTCGAGGCCGAGCTCGAGCAGGCACGAACGGCTGTGCAGCGGGTGTTCGACGGCCTTCTGCACAATGGCGACGAGACGGCCCCCAGCCCCAACGGCGGCGGGGCCGCGGACGAGACGCCGATTCCGGCCTCGATCGTCAATCGCATCGAACAGCTGCGTGCCGGCGCGCGCTATCGCTCGGCCCGCGAAGAAACCCGCAATGCGCTCGAGCGCCTGCTGTCGCGCGCGCAGGCCGAACACTGCGAAGAGGCGGCCTTCGGCCGGCTGATCGACCTGATCGAAACGGTGATCGGCCGGCCGGCCTATCTGGCGCTGCTGTCGCAGTATCCCCAGGCGCAGGCGCGGGTGATGCGACTGCTGGGCCTGTCGCGCTGGGCCGCCGAATACCTGATGCGCCACCCCATCGTCCTCGACGAGCTGCTCGATGGCCAGGTGCTCGAGCCGGTCGACTACGCGGCCTGGGAACGCGGCGTGCGCGGCGCGCTGGCCCAGGCCCTGATCGAAGGTCAGCCCGATGTCGAACTGCAGATGGACATCGTCCGTGAGGCGCACCATGCACAGGTCTTCCGGCTGCTGGTGCAGGACCTCGAGGGACTGCACACCACCGAGCGCCTGGCCGATCTGCTGTCCGAGCTTGCCGACCGGGTGCTGGCCATCGGGATCGACAGCGTCTGGCCCACGGTGCGCCATCGGCACCGGGATTCGCCGCGCTTTGCCGCGATCGCCTACGGCAAGCTGGGCGGCAAGGAGCTGGGCTATGCGTCCGACCTCGATCTGGTCTTCGTCTACGAGGACGATGACGATCGCGCCCCCGAGGCGTACGCCATGCTGTCGCAGCGGCTGTCCAACTGGCTGTCGACCCGGACCTCGGCGGGACAACTGTTCGAGATCGACCTGCGCCTGCGGCCCAATGGCAATGCCGGCCTGCTGGTCTCCAGCCTGGACGGCTTTCGCAAGTACCAGAGGGAATCGGCCTGGGTCTGGGAGCACCAGGCGCTGACCCGGGCGCGATTCGCCGCCGGCGACGCCGCAATCGGCGAAGCCTTCGAAGCCGAGCGTAGGGCGCTGCTGTCGCGCGAACGCGATCCGGCCGCCCTGCGCGCCGAGGTCGTGAAGATGCGCGCGAAGATGCACGAGGGCCATCCCAACCGCAGTCCGATGTTCGACCTCAAGCACGACGAGGGCGGCATGGTCGACATCGAATTCATCGTGCAGTACCTGGTGCTGGCGCACGCCTCGCGCCATCCCGAACTGCTGGACAATGCCGGCAACATCGCGCTGCTGGGCCGGGCCGGCAGGGCCGGACTGATCGACGTCGGGCTCGCCGAACAGGTCGCCTCGGCCTACCGACGGTTGCGCCAGGTGCAGCATCAGCTGCGCCTTAACGATGCATCGTATGCCCGGGTCGATCCGGCCCGGTTCGCCGAAGAACGCCAGGCGGTCCGCACACTCTGGAACCAGGTGCTGGGCTGAACGGGCGCAAGGAGACGTCGAGATGAC
>DAONCJ010000116.1:0-9179 GCA_035401985.1 Burkholderiaceae bacterium
CCACGGCCAGGAGATGTTGTCGGTGATCCAGCCGCCCAGCAGCGGACCGACCACCGGGGCCACCAGCACTGTCATGCCCCATGCCGCCATGGCGGTGCCCGCAAGGGCGGGCGGGTAGCTGGTCAGCAGCAGCGTCTGCGACAGCGGGATCAGCGGCCCGGCCGCCAGGCCCTGCAGCACACGGGCGATGATCAGCGTGTCCAGCGTCGGCGCAACGCCGCACAGCCACGAACACAGCACGAACAGCAGGATGCTCGACACCATCAGCCGCACCTGCCCGAAACGGCGGGTCAGCCATCCGGTCAGCGGCACCGAGATCGCATTGGCGACCGCAAAGGAGGTGATCATCCAGGTGCCCTGCGACGGGCTCACGCCCATGTCGCCGGCGATGGCCGGGACCGACACATTGGCGATCGATGAATCGAGCACCGTCATGAAGGTCGCCAGCGACACGCCCAGCGTGCCGACGATCAGTGCTGCGCCCTGCAGCGGCGGCAGAGCCGCCCCGGGACCGGCCAACTACCGGGTCCCCAGGTTCTCGGCGATGATGCGACGGACCAGTTCGTCGGAGACGAGCCGCGCCGGATCGGGCGGGACGGCGGCAGCGGCGGCTGCCGGTGCCGGAGCGTGCTGGGGGGCCGCGGGCAGCAGCGCTCCATTGCGGTTCGACACGTCGACGGTGACGCGCATCGAAAGGCCGACGCGCAGCGGGTGAGAGACGATCTCCGCCCGCTCGAGCGTGATCCGCACCGGCAGGCGCTGGACGACCTTGATCCAGTTGCCGCTGGCGTTCTGTGCCGGCAGCAGTGCGAACGCGGCGCCCGTGCCCGCGCCCAGACCATCGACCTTGCCGTGGTACTCGACCTGCTTTCCGTACAGATCGGCGTGCAGCGTGACCGGCTGACCGATGCGCAGATTGGCCAGCTGGCTTTCCTTGAAGTTGGCGTCGACCCAGACCTGCTCGAGGGCGACCACCGACATCAGCGGCGCGCCGGCCGCCACGCGCTGACCGGTCTGCACGGCACGGCGCGCCACTTGGCCATCGATCGGCGAAATCAGCTGCGAGCGCTGCACCGCAAGCTGCGCCTCGTGCACCATGGCGGCCGCGCGCTGCACGGTCGGATGACGCTCGACCGGGGTGCCTTCGGTCAAGGCCTGGTTGGTGACCAGCTGCGCCCTGGCCGCGACGATCCCGGACTCTGCCGCGGCGATGGCCGACTGCGCCGCCTGTACGGCGCCCTGCGCCGCCGCCACCTGGCCGCTGAACGACTGCGCCTGCGAGCGGGCATGGTCGTACTCCTCGCGCGCAACCGCGCCGCTGGCAACGAGCGGTTCGCGACGCGTCGCGTCGTCCTGGGCGCGGCGCAGATCGGAGCGCGCGCGATCGAGTTCCGCTCGCGAGCGCTCGAGGTCGGCCTTGGCCTTTTGTGCCTCGGCCTCGCGGGTGGTGATCTGTGCCGTCAGCGTCGAGTTGCCGGCGTACAGGCGGCGGGCCTCGCGCACGGCCTGCGCCAGCTGCGCCTTCGCCTGATCCAGCGCCACGACCGCATCGGCGGGATCCAGTCGCACCAGCAGTTGCCCCGCCTTCACGCGGTCGGTGTCGTCGGCCAGCACCGCGCTGACCGTGCCCGGCAGTTGAGGCGTGATCTGCACGACGGTCGCCTGCACATAGGCGTTGTCGGTGCTCTCGTAATGACTGAGGACCAGGACGTAGTACAGGCCGTATCCGATCGCCGCCAGCGCGACCACGATGGCCACGCCGAGCAGCGCCTTTCGCCGGCGCAGGGTGCCGTTGCCGGCGGGCGGATTGGGTGCGTCGGTCATCGGCTTGTCCGGAGTCGGTTTCATCGAGCGGGCTCATCGGCGGCGAATCCGCCACCCAGCGCACGGATCAGTGCGAGTTGTGTATCGATCAGTCGGGCGTTCAGCTCGGCCGCCTGCTGCCGCTGGACCAGCACGCCGCCCTGGGCTGCGAGCACGGCAAGGCGATCGCCGAGCCCGCGGCGGTAGCGCTGCTCGGCGAAATCGAGCATCGATTCCGCCACCCGCATGGCGTGGAGGTGCTCGGCCTGCTGGCGGCCGATGGCCCGCAGCGAGCCAAGCTGATCGGCCACGTCGCGGACCGCGTCGAGCAGCACCTGGTTGTAGGACTCGATGGCCGTGTCGAGCTCGGCCTGGCGCACGCGCAGGTTGGCACGCAGCCGGCCGCCGTCGAACAGCGGCAGACGGATCGCCGGCCCCGCCGCCGCCTGCAGACTGCTGGCGCGCAGCAGACGGTCCAGACCGATGGTCGACAAGCCGACCAGCACGTTGAGGTTGACGTTCGGATAGAACTGGGCACGCGCAGCAGCCACGTCCTGGACCGCCGCTTCGACCCGCCAGCGCGCCGCCACCAGATCGGCACGGCGGCCGACCAGGTCGGCCGGCACCTCTTCGGGCACCGGCAGCGAAACCCCGGTGGCAAGCCGGGGCGCCAGCTCCGCCAGCGCAGCGGGCGGCTGCGCGGTGAGCGCGGCCAGCGCATTGCGGGTCAGTCCGATGGACTCGTCCAGCGCCGCCTGCTGCAGCCGAATTTCGATCACCGCCGCCTCGGCCTGGCTCCGCGCCAGCGTGTTCTCGAGACCGGCGCTCACCCGCTGCGCGCGCAGCACCTGCGCCTGTTCGCGCTGCGCCAGCGCCGCGCGCAACAGTTCGGCGGCTTCGATCTGGCGGGCCAGCTGGGTGTAGGTCCGCGCGACCTGGCTGGCCAGCAGCGTTCGGGCCGCCTGTGCCTCCGCCTGCGCGGCGCGCTGCGTGCCCATGGCGGCCTCGAGTGCCGCCTGGTTGCGGCCGAAGAAGTCGAGCTCCCACGTCGTCGTCGTCTGCAGCACGCCCAGATTGCGAATCGCGCCGGCCAGCTGGACCGGGATCAGACCGTTCTGCGAAAACCGCTGACGGTTCAGATCCAGGCCACCATTCATCTGCGGCTCCATGCCCGCCTGCGCCACCTGGGTCAGCGCCTGGGCGCGCGCGAGCCGGGCCTGCGCGACCTTCAGACCGGGCGATCCGTCGAGCGCCCGTTCGATCAGCCCGGCCAGTCGGGCATCGCCTAGTCCCCGCCACCAGTCCGGCGCGATCGGCGCGACCGGCACGGCGCCTGGCTGCGCGCTGCCGCCGAGGTCGCTGGGCGCGATCAGCTTCGCGGGCGCGACGGGCGGACCCTGGCTGGCGCAGCCCGCCATCGCGAGCAGCACGGCCACCGGAAGCAGCCGATGCAGACGCTGCAGACTCCGCAAAACTGCTTGTTCAAGCTTTATTTGCATAGGCAAGTATATGGGCATGCACTCTGAGACCTGGTCCGGGATCAGCGCGGTTGCCGGACCGTTGCGGCGTTTTCGAGCATGCGCCGCAACATGTCCTTCAAGGTCTCCCATTCAGGCTGGGAGAAGCCCGCCAGGTAGCCATTCAGGACGTCGGCGATGGCCGGCGGCACCTTGTCGGCGACCCGCTCGCCTTCGGCCGTCAGCTCGATATTCACGACGCGGCGGTCCTCGGTTGATCGGACTCTTCGGCACAGGCCCTTTGCTTCGAGCCGGTCGAGCATCCGGGTCATCGAGCCGGCATCGGCCTGGCACTCGCGCGCCAGTTCGGCAACGGTCACGGCGGCACCCAGGCGCAGCTTGAACAGGGGCACCCACTGGGCATTGGTCAGGCCATGCGGTTCGAGCCGCACGTCGGTCGCCTGTGCCATGCCGGTGAGTACCCGGCGCATCAGATAACCGACGCTTTCGTCGGCCGAATAGCGATCGGCGCTATAGAAGCTGGCGGGCGTTCGGGCTCGGGTCATCGACGACGCATTCGGCTCAGGGCTTCAGGTAGGCGTAGCCTTCCCGCACCTGGAGCCGCCCGACGCGCACCACGCCCGACGGCGTGAACGTGGCTTCGAGGATGAACTGCTCCTTCTTCAGATCGCGGTTGCGCAGCGTGATCTCGCAGACCTCGAAGCCGACGCCGCGGGCTTTCAGCGCAGCCACCAGCGGCGCGTATTCGGTGTTGCTTCGCGCATCGCGCGCACCCTCCATCAGCAGATCGACGCCATTGGCATGGGTCACCACGACGATCCGGGTGTCGGGCGCGACATCGAGGTGGTTGCGGATGTTGCGCAGGCCCTTGATGCCCTGGGTCTGTGCATCATCGATGTGGTAGACCACCTTGTCGGGGCCCTGGCTCTGGGCGCCGGCTGGCGCGGCCGCCCCTGCGCAGGCAAGGCACAGGGCAGCGGCGGCGAGCAGACGGCGGATCAGGGACATGGCGGGTATTCCGATGCGATGAAGGGCGGCGGCGAGGTCGGTGTCGTCAATCGCCGGCACGGATGCCGTGGTCCTTGACCACCGAGGCCCAGCGGGCTATCTGCGGATCGAGGAAGCGGGTGAATTCCTCGGGCGACGAGGCGACGATGTTCATTCCCTGCGCGACCAGCCGGTCGCGAATCTGCGGCTCGCGAAGCAGGCGCTGCAATTCGGTGTTCATGCGCTGGATGATCGGTGCCGGTGTGCGGGCCGGCGCGAGCAGGCCCCACCACGCCAGCGCCTCGAATCCGGGCAGGCCCTGCTCGGCAACCGTGGGCACCTCGGGCAGCGCAGGGTCGCGTGTGGCCGAGGTGACCGCCAGCGGCACGAGCGCACCGCTGCGGATGTGCGGCGAGAACAGCGCGATCGTGCCGATCGCCACCGGCACGTGTCCGGCGATCGCGTCCTGCACCAGCGGCCCGCCCCCCTTGTACGGCACATGGGTGGCCGCGAACCTGCCCTGATGGCTCATCTGCGTCATGGCCAGATGCGCCAGGCTGCCTGTGCCGATCGTTCCGTATGAAATGCCTGCGGGCCGTTGGCGCCCAGCGGCCATCAATGCGCTGAACGACCGGATCGGCTGCGTCGAATGGGCCGCCACCACCATCGCGCCCGTCGCGATCAGGCTGACCGGCGCCAGGTCGGCCCGCGTATCGAAGCTCAGATTGGGCAGCAGGCTGGGATTGACGGCGTGGGTGTCGAACACCAGCACGAAGGTGTAGCCGTCGGGCGCAGACCTGGCGACCACCCCTGTGCCGATCGATCCGCCCCCGCCTGCCCGGTTCTCGACGATGACCGGCTGGCCGAGGGCTCGCGACAGAGGTGGCGCGAACAACCGCGCCAGAAGATCGGTGGTGCCGCCCGGCGGGAAGGGCGAGACGATCCTGATCGTGCGGGCGGGCCACTCATCGGTCGGGGCCTGGGCCTGGGCCGCGGCGGCGATCAGGGCAAGCAGCAGGGAAAGCCCCCAGCGGCGCCAGACACCTCGGTGATTCATCTGTCTCTCTCCAGGACCGTGGCAGCAGGTCATGGCCTGCCGGCTCGGGGGAATTTTACGTCACACCATGACACCGAGGACCCGCGAATCTGCAGTTCACGATACGGTCCGGACGGCGACACGGTGCGGCTGCACAGACGCCTGCCGGCGGTGCAGAATCCGACACCCGCTTCCGGAGTCTCACGCATGCCGCACGATCGTCGTTTCCTGCAGGTCGATGTCTTCACCGGGCGCGCCCTGCTCGGCAATCCTCTGGCCGTGGTGCTCGATGCGCAGGGCCTGTCCGACGCCTGCATGCGGTCGCTGGCAAGCTGGACCAACCTCAGTGAAACCACCTTCGTGCTGCCACCCACCGTGGCCGGCGCCGACTATCGGGTGCGGATCTTCACGCCTGGCGGCGAGCTGCCGTTTGCAGGTCACCCGACGCTGGGCAGCTGTCACGCCTGGCTGACCATGGGCGGGCAGCCGGCCTCGCCGGAATTCGTCGTCCAGCAGTGCGAGTCCGGTCTGATCCGCATCCGCCGCGACGGCCAGCGCCTGGCCTTCGAAGCGCCCGCTCTGCGCACCCGCGAACCGTCGCCCGCCGAACGGTCCGCTGCGGCCCAAGCGCTGGGCATCGATCCGGCCGCGATCCTGGCGGCGCAATGGCTGGACAACGGTCCGAGCTGGCTGGCGCTGCGCCTGGCCGATGCGCAGTCGGTCCTGGCGCTCGAGCCCGACCACGAGGCGGTGCGTCAGCTCGGCAAAGTGGGGGTGGTCGGGCCCTGGGCAGCGGGCACCCACGAGGCGCATTTCGAGGTGCGCGCATTTGCCGCACCGATCGGCGTTCCCGAAGACCCCGTCACCGGCAGCCTGAACGCCGGGCTGGCCCACTGGCTGATGCAGTCGGGCGTCGCTCCCGACAGCTATCTGGCCTCCCAGGGCACACGGCTGGGTCGCCAGGGCCGGGTGCACATCCTGCGTGAAGGCGGTGCGATATGGGTCGGCGGGCAGGTCGCCGAGTGCATCCGCGGCGCGATCCGACTGGACGACGATGTCGTCGCGTCCTGACCTTTCAACGCAGCCCGCGATGAGCCTGTTGCCCGCCCCGTCAGCTGCCCGACGGGCCGCTGCCGTACTCCTGGCTGCAGAAGGTGCCGCCCTGATACCGATCTCCCACCGGATCGGGCGTTTCGGCGCGCGACAGCACGGCGGCCGCGAAGTCTTCGGAGCGGGCCTGCGGGCGGTAGCCCAGGTCGCGGGCCCGCTGGTTGTCCCACCAGCCGCGTGCGTTGTCCGAAGCGCCGTAAAGCACCTCGTAATGGATCTCCGGATGTTCGAGCCCGATGCGCACCAGCTGCATCAGGTCGGCCGGATGCAGCCATATCGACAGGCGGCGCCGGTCCAGCGGCGCGTCGCCGACGTTGCCGATCCGCAGACACGTCACCTGCATCCCGAACTTGTCCGCATACAGCGCACCGAGCGCCTCGCCGAACGCCTTGGTCACGCCATATCGGCTGTCCGGGCGAACCGGCACCGCGGGCCCGATCGTCTGGTCGCGGGGGTAGAACCCGACCGCGTGATTGGACGAAGCGAAGACGACCCGCTTCACGCCGGCGGCGCGCGCCGCCTCGAACAGGTTGTAGCAGCCCTCGATGTTCGACTTCAACAGCACCGGCCACGGACCTTCGACCGAAAATCCGCCCAGATGCACGATGCCGTCGATCCCCTGGACCGCACGGGCCACCGCTGTCGGATCGGACAGTTCGGCCGCCACGAACGATTCGGACGGATGCAGATCGGACAGCACCTCCCGGTCGGACAGGCGGATCACGCCATAGGCCTCACGCAGCATCGGACGCAAACGGCGCCCGACGTCACCGCCGGCGCCCGTCAACAGGATCTTCATCGGATGTCCCCTCGGGCGGCAGCGCCGCCAAGTAAAAACGCCGCCGCAACGACTGGCGTGCGGCGGCGCAATGACGAATGTGTGCGGGGCGGATTCGCCGCGGCTTGCCTGACTCAGCGTCCGTAGACCTTGCCGAAGAGGACCCAGCCCTTGCCGTCCCACTTCTGCAGCTGCTGGCGCTCGATCGGGAAGAAATCGTCCGGACCGGTCTTCACATTGATGCCGGGCAACAGCATCGGCAGCGTGATGTCGAGGCTTGCGGCGACCTTCATGATGTTGTCGTGCGTGAGGTTGTCGCCGCAGCGCTTGAGCACTTCAACCAGCGTCTGGGCCGCGGTGTATCCGTAGACGTTGTTGGAGTCCTTCAGATCGCCCGCGGCATAGTACTTCTGCATCCACTCGAGCCAGTCCTTGTACTCCTTGGTGCCCTGCCACTGGTTGTCCGTCGGATCCTTCAGATAGTAGGCGGTGATGACGTCCATCGCATTCGCCGCGCCGGCCGGCATGATCACCGAAGCCACCGACGACGACACGCCATTCAGGTAATGCGTCGGCTTCCAGCCGATGTCGGCCGCCTTCTTGATCGCCTGGGCCGCAAACTTCGGGATGGTGATGTTGAAGAACGTATCGGCACCGGAAGCCTTCAGCGAGACCATCTGGCTGTCGATCGTGGGATCGGTCGCCTCGTAGGTCTGGCGGGCGATGATCATCGTCTTGGCCTTCTCGCCGAGGCCATCCTCGAAGCCCTTCAGATAGTCCTTGCCGTAGTCGTCATTCTGGTAGAGCACCGCAATCTTTGCGTTGGGCTTCGTATCCAGGATGTGCTGCGCGAAGATCCTGCCCTCGGACTGATAGCTCGGCTGCCAGCCCATCGTGTACGGGAAGTTCTTGGGGTCGCCCCACTTGGTCGCGCCCGTGGCATTGAACAGCTGGGGCACCTTCTTCTGGTTCATGTACTTGTGGATCGCCGAGTTCGGCGGCGTGCCCAGCACGTTGAAGATCGCCAGCACTTCATCCTGCTCGACCAGCTTGCGCGCCATCTCGACGCTCTTGGCCGGGTTGTAGCCGTCGTCGTACGACACCCATGTCAGCTTGCGCCCGTTCACGCCGCCCTCGGCATTCACCTTGGCGAAATAGGCACCGATGGCCTTGCCGATCGTGCCGTAGGCCGACGCCGGTCCCGAATAGGGGCTGATGCCGCCGATCTTGATTTCCTTGTCGGTCGCGCCGGCGTCGTATTTCTTCTGCGCCCAGCCGGGCGCGGCCGCCATGGCGGTGGCAGCCGCCACCAGCAAGCCTGTGATCAATCGCCTGTTCATCGAGAGTCTCCGTGCATGTTGAATCGTTCATGGCCGAGCGCGAATCGCCCAGCTCAACCGGGCGACAGTCTCGCACATCCGGCTTGCGTCACAGAACGGCCCCTCCCCCGGGATTTCCCGGAGCTCCGATCTGAGAAAAAAAACGCCGGCACACCTGGCCGGTGCGTCGGCGTTTCGGGCGGTTTGGCTCATCGGCAGACCGCGACCCTCATGCGACCGAACGGCGGCCGCCGGGGGGTGGCGTCAGCGCCCGTAGACCTTGCCGAAGCGGTCCCAGCTCTTGCCGTTGAAGCGGATCAGCTGCTCGCGCTCGATCGGGAAGAAGTCATCCGGACCGGTCTTGACATTGATGCCGGGCAGCAGCATCGGCAGCTCCATGTCGAGGCTCGCGGCCTGCTTCATGATGTTCTCGCGGGTCAGGGTGTTGCCTGCCTGCTTGAGCACCTGCACCACGCCCTGGGCGACGTTGTAGCCGAACACATTGGACGCGTCCTTCAGGTCACCTGACTTGTAGTACTGGCGCATGAACACCAGCCAGTCGAGGTAGGCCTTGTCGTTGACCCACTGCGGATCGGTCGGATCCTTCAGATACTGCGTGCTGATCACGCCGACCGCGTTGTCCAGACCCGCCGGCACCAGCACCGAGC
>DAONCJ010000117.1:0-9092 GCA_035401985.1 Burkholderiaceae bacterium
GATGGGCGAGATCATCCAGACCGAGAATCTCGGCTTCTGCGCCTTCGGCGAAGGGGGCGCCATGGCCGAGCGGGGCGACACCGCGGTGGGCGGACGCATACCCGTCAACCCGTCCGGCGGCCTCGAGTCCAAGGGCCATCCGGTGGGCGCCACCGGCATCGCGCAGCTGCACGAACTGGTCGGGCAACTGCGCGGCGAAGCCGGCCCCCGGCAGGTGGCCGGTGCGCGCATCGCACTTGCCGAGAATGGCGGCGGCCTGCAGGGCATCGAAGAGGCGGTCGCCTGCATCACCATCCTGGGCCGCTGACGGGCCATCTGCGCTCCCGCGCCATCACAGCAAGGAGAAGAGCATGAACGTCCAGGGCAAGGTCGCCATCGTGACAGGCGCGGCGTCGGGACTGGGGCTGGCAAGTGCGAAGGCGCTGGCCCAGGCGGGTGCATCGATCATCGCCATCGATCTGGACGCCTCCCGGTTTTCGCGCTTGCAGGAAGCCGTACCCGCCGAGCGTCTGCTGGTTCAGGCCGCCAGCGTGACCGACGAGGCGGCGGTGGCGAAGGCGCTCGACGACGGCCTGGCGCGCTTTGGCGCCGTGCACATCGCCGTCAATTGCGCGGGAGTGGCCGATGCGGCCAAGACGGTGTCCAAGGGTGAGCCGTTCCCGCTCGCCACCTGGGACAAGGTGATTGCCGTCAATCTCACCGGCACCTTCAACGTCATCCGGCTGGCGGCCGCGCGGATGCTGGCCAACGAGCCCGGCGCAGACGGTGAACGAGGCGTGATCGTCAACACCTCATCGGGCGCCGCGTGGCAGGGTCAGATCGGACAGGCGGCCTACGCGGCGAGCAAGGCTGGCGTGATGGGACTGACGCTGCCGGTGGCGCGTGATCTGGCGCCCCATGGGATCCGGGTCGTGAGCATTGCGCCCGGATTGTTCGACACCGCGATGGTGGCCGGCATGCCGGAGAACGTCTCGCGCTCGATCATCGAGCGCATGGTGCTGTTTCCGAGCCGCATGGGCCGTGCCGACGAATTCGCGGCGCTGGTGCGCACGATCGTCGAGAACAGCTATTTCAATGCGACGACCATCAGCCTGGATGCCGGCGCGCGGATGAGCGCGCGCTGAGCGGCCACCCGGGCTACTTGAACACCACCGTGCGGTGCCCGTTGATCAGCACCCGGTGTTCGAGATGCCAGCGCACCGCGCGCGCCAGCACCACCGACTCGACATCGCGCCCGATCGCGGCCAGCGTATCGTGCTGCATCGCGTGGTCGACCCGTTCGACGTCCTGTTCGATGATCGGGCCTTCGTCCAGGTCGGCGGTCACATAGTGCGCGGTCGCGCCGATCAGCTTCACGCCGCGGTCGTGCGCCTGAAGGTAGGGCTTGGCGCCCTTGAAGCTCGGCAGGAAGCTGTGGTGGATGTTGATGGCGCGGCCCTTCAGCTTCGCGCACATCGTCGGCGACAAGATCTGCATGTAGCGCGCGAGCACGACCAGATCGATGCGCTCGCGCTCGACCATCTCGATCACGCGCTCTTCCTGCGCCAGCTTGGTCGGTCCGGTGACCGGCAGGTAGAAGAACGGGATCCGGTAGCTGTGCGCCAGCGGCTGGAAGTCGGCGTGGTTCGACACGATGGCCGGGATGTCCATCGCCAGTTGTCCCGACGACCAGCGGAACAGCAGGTCGTTCAGGCAGTGCCCGAACTTTGACACCATCAGCATCACCCGCGGGCGCACGCGCAGATCGTGGATGTGCGCGTCCATCCGGAAGCGCTCGGCTATCGGCGCGAAGTCGTTCGCGATGGTGTCGCGCTCGATCGGGGCGCTGCTCGAGAAATGCACCCGCATGAAAAACAGCCCCGTCGATCCGTCGCCGAACTGCGCCGAATCGATGATGTTGCATTCGCGTTCGAAGAGGAATCCGGTGACGTGGAAGACGATGCCAGTGGTGTCGGGGCAGGAGAGGGTGAGGACGAATTCGGGCTGATTGCTCATCGGGAGGGGCGTTCGGTTTCCAGTCGCATCGCCTTCTTGAGCGAGTCGAAGACGCCGGCGGGTGCCAGCTTGTTGAGACAGTTGGTGTGGCCCAGCGGGCAGGTGCGCTCGAAGCACGGGCTGCACTCGAGATGCAGCCATTCGATGCGTGCCTGGGGCGAGCGCGGCGGGGTGTGACGCGGGTCGCTGGAGCCGAACACCGCGACCTGCGGGCGCCGGTAGGCGGCGGCCACATGCATCATGCCGGAGTCGTTGGAGACCACGCCCTGCGCGCTGGCGATCAGTGCCAGCGCGTCGGTCAGCGAGGTCTCGCCGCAAAGGTTGCGCAGTTCCTGCCCCGACAGCGCGGCAATTTCGGTGGCGAGCGTGCGCTCCTTGGCCGAGCCCAGCAGCGCGATGGTCGCCTCCGGCCATTCGATGGTGGCGAGGCTGGCCAGTGCGGCGAAATGCCGGGTCGGCCAGCGTTTGGCGGGCCCGAATTCGGCGCCCGGGCAAAGCAGGATCAGCGGCGCGGCGCCCTGCAATCCGTGGCGTTCGCGCGCGGCGCGTTCGCGCTGCGGGTCGCGGGTCAGCACCGGATCGGCCGCGGGCGTGACAGCGGGCTGACCGTTGGACGCGCCCGGGGGCGGACGCCGCGCGCGAGTCGCGGCCCCGGCCAGATCGGCGTAGAACTCGACCATCGGGCGCTCGCGGGCGGCGCTCGCAGGCAGGCGGCGGTTGATCAGCCAGTAGCGCGATTCGCCATGGTGGCCGATACGCTGCGGTATGCCGGCCAGAAAGGGCACCAGCGCCGACTTGGCGGAGTTGGGCAGCACGAAGCAGCGGTCGTAGCGATTCGGGCGCAACCGGCGCGCCAGCTGCCAGCGCTCGCGCCACTGCAGCTTGCCGTGCTGGTTCGGGGCTTCCAGGACCTCGTCGATTTCGCCCATCGCCCCGAATACCGGAGCGATATGGGGTGGTGCGAGCACATCGATGCGGCCGTGCGGCGCCTCGCGTCGGATCAGCGCCATCAATGGCTGCGCCATCACGGCGTCACCGATCCAGTTCGGGGCAATGACCAGGGTTCGCACCTTCGCACCCAGCGTTCGCGCTTATTCGGGGTTCAGTGATGGCCCTTGACCACCTCGCCCGCGCGCAGGCGGTACACGGTGCCGCAGTACGGGCACTTGCCGCCGTCGTTGTGAGTGACGTCGATGAAAACGCGGGGGTGGCCGCTCCACAGGGGCATCTGCGGATTGGGGCAATAGGCCGGAAGATCCGTGCCGGACAGTTCGACGACCGGGACCGGGCGGTCGGTCTTGGGTGCGGAGACTGCGCTCATGAGTAGGTTCCTTGCAATGCCGCGCCAGACGAGCGTGAGCTGGTGACGGTGCGTGTTGCGGACTCCTGACCGTCACCATACCTCGCATCGCACGTAGGGCGCATCTCGATGACGTCGGTGTCGAGGTCTTTGACCGTCGACGGGGACAGGCGAGAGCTCCTGGATGAGCGTGTGCCAAAGATGAATGTTATCGGAATGGGCAGGGTTTCAGCACCTCCGGGGTTCCGAAGCCCCCCTTGATACACTGAATGATGCTCAATTCCCTCAAATCGCAGGTCGGTCTCCTCGCCTCCATGCAGGCGCTGGTCCTCACCAACAACGTCACGCTGGTGGCAATCACAGGGCTGGCCGGATTTCAGCTCGCCGACAACAAGCTGATGGCCACGCTGCCGGTGACCGGCTATGTGCTGGGCGGCGCCGTCTGGGCCATGCCGGCGGCCGCATTCATGAAGCGCTTCGGGCGCCGCGCCGGCTATACGGTGGGCTCGGTCGCCGGCATGACCGGTGCCCTGGCAGCCTGGTGGGCCATGACCCAGGCCAGTCTGGTGATGCTGTGTCTGGCCACTTTCGTGACCGGCCTGTACAGCGCATTCGCCGCCAGCCTGCGGTTCGCCGCGGCCGACGTCGCCGACACCTACAAGCCCACTTTCAAGGCGCGCGCGATTTCGCTGGTGCTGGCCGGTGGCATCGTCGGCGGCGTGCTGGGGCCCGAAATTTCCAAATGGTCGCGCACCTGGCTGCCCACCCAGTTCGCCGGCTCCTACCTGGTTCTGGTGGGTTTTGCGCTGCTTTCGATGGCATTGGCACAACTGCTTCGGCTGCCCACCCCGGCCCAGGCGGCACAGGCGGCGGCCAGCGGTGAACCGGCCCGTCCGCTGGCGGAGATCCTGCGCCAGCCCCTGTGCTGGGCGGCGATCCTCACGTCGGCCATGGGCTACGGCATCATGAATCTCCTGATGGTCGCCACGCCGCTGGCCATGGAGGTCTGCAAGCACCCCTACGCGTCGGCCGCGCTGGTCCTCGAATGGCATGTGATCGGCATGTTCCTGCCCGGACTGTTCACCGGCGGGCTGATCACTCGCTTCGGCGTGCTGCCGGTCATCGTCACCGGCTGTCTGCTGATGCTGGGCTGTGTGGCGATCGCCCTGACGGGCGTCGATCTGATGCAGTTCCTGCTGGCGCTGACCCTGCTGGGCGTCGGCTGGAACTTCATGTACACCGGCGCGACCACGATGCTGACCACCGCCTATCGCCCCTCCGAAAAGAACAAGGTCCAGGGCTTCATGGATCTGTGCGTGTTCACGACCATGGTCACCACCTCGGCCTCTTCAGGGGCGATGCTGATGGTCAACGGCTGGTCGGTGCTCAACCTGGTGTCGCTGCCCATCGTGCTGGTGGTGCTCTGTGCGGCACTGTGGCTGTCGACGCGCACCGGCTGGGGTCTGGGCCGGGTCCGCGCGCAGGCGGCCTGACGACGGGCGTCGCGCCAGCCTTGCCGTCTGCTCCGACCGCCGTGCGGGTTTCCTGAAGGCCGCCATCGTGGCTCGCGCCCGTCTGCTCGACCGGCCGATGCGCCGTGCCCGTTTCCGCGAGGGCTTCGCTGCGCTCGTGCCCGGTGCGCCCGGCATTGCGGCCTGGGGCGTCGTCACCGGCATCGCCATGGTCAAGGGCGGCCTCACCACCGTGCAGGCGCTGGGCATCACGCTGATCACGATGTCGGGCACCACGCAGCTCGTGGCGGTGCCGATGCTGGCCGCCGGCGTCTCGCTGCCGCTGATCGCCCTGACCGCCGTGCTGACGGGGCTTCGCTTTCCGGTGTATTCGGCGGCACTGGCCAATGACCTTCGCCATCTGCCGCGGCGCTGGCGCTGGCTGGCGGGGTTTCTGATGACCGATCCGGGCAGTGCCATCTACCTGAACCGGCGGGCGCGCGAGCGGCCGCTGGCCAACCGGATCGCGTTTTATTCGGGGGTCAACTACCTGCTGTGGCCCTTCTGGCTGGTCGGGTCGTTCGCCGGCATCTTCCTGGCCAACTATCTGCCGGCGTCGCCCAAGCTGGCCTACCTCGGCGTCCTGGCCGTGCTCGCGCTGGCTGCGCCGCTGATCCGGGGGGCGCCCGCGACGGCGGCCGCGCTGGCCGCGGCGGTGCTCGCCATCGTGGGGAGGCAGTGGCCCTGGAAGATGGGGCTCATATGCGCCGTGATCGCAGGAGTCGCCGCGGCACTGGCGACCGAGCGCTGGCAGGCCGGTCGTGCGGCGCGGGCGACCGCGATCGATGGGGCAGGGCCATGAAGAGCAGCGAGCCGGTCATCTGGGCTGCGATCCTGATGCTGGGTGCCCTGGTGGTGCTGCTGCGGGCGCTCTACCTGTATGCACCGCGCCAGTGGCAGCCGCGGGGGGCGTTCGCTCACGCCCTGCGCTTTGCACCGCTGGCCGCGCTGGTGTCGATCGTGGTGCCCGAGGTGCTGGCGCCCTGGATCGAGGCGCCAGGGGCTGTGGTCGAGGGCCTGCTCGATGCGCGCGTGCTGTCGGCGCTGGCGCTGCTGCTGGCGGCGCGTCTGTCAGGCAACCTGCTGGTGGCCATGGCGGTGGGCGCCACGGTGCTGCTGCTGCGCTGACCGATGAAGGCGCCCAGGACTCACTGCGGCGTGACGCCCGACGATTGGATGACGCTCTTCCATCGTGCGAGTTCCGAACGCAGATAGGCCGCGTACTCTTCGGATGACCCGCCATACACTTCGGCGCCGGTCGCGCGCAGCTTGTCGACGAATTCCTTTTGGGCGATCGACGCATTGACCGCCGCATTGAGCTTGGCCACGATCGCCGGCGGGGTGCCCGCCGGCACCACCAGCCCGGTCCAGGCCGTCATCTCGAAGTTCGGCAGGTTCGCGGCTTCGGCCACCGTCGGCACGTCGGGCAGCAGCGGCGAGCGGTTCAGCGACGCGATCGCCAGCGGCACAAGCTTCTTGTCGCGCGCGAAGGGCAGCAGCGTGTTCAGTGTGGTGACCATCATCTGGGTGCTGTTGCCGACCAGATCGACCAGCGCCGGGGCCGTTCCCTTGTAAGGGATGTGGGTCATGCTGATCTCGAGCCGCTGGGTCAGCAGGGCACCGCCGAGGTGGTCGATCACGCCCGACCCGGACGAGGCGTAATTCCACTGGCCAGGGCGCTTGCGGGCCTCGGCGATGAACTCGGCCAGCGTCCTGGCAGGCACCTGGGGATTGACCGTGACCACCAGCGGCGTGCCCGCGGTCCGCGCAACGGGGATGAAGTCCTTCAGCGGATCGAACTTCACCGCCTTGTACAGCATCGAGCCCAGCAGCAGCGATGACGTGTTGTAGAGGATGGTATAGCCGTCGGGCGCGGCGACCGCGACCGCTGCGCTCCCCAGCGTGCCGCCGGCCCCGCCCTTGTTCTCGACGATCACCTGCTGACCCAGCTTGGCGCTCATGGCCTCTGCAAAGAGCCGGCCGCTGACATCGGTCGGACCTCCCGCAGGAAACGGAATGACCATGCGGATCGGCTTGCTGGGGTACACATCGGCGGCGTGGCCCTGGACAGCGGCAAGCGACAGGGCGACGGCGAAAACGCGGCTGAGTTTCATGGAGTGGCTCTCGGGATGGGGCTGGCCGAAGTGTAATGGACCGCCGGCGCGCGATCACCGGTCGATCGGCGTGCGCTCGGGCGCTGGTGGGTGCGGCTGCGGCGTGAACTGGACTACGATCTCGTGCCGGGCTGACCACGCCACCTTTGCGGCCGGCAGCCGACCTTCCATGGACTCGAACACATGACACGCATCGCCCTGATCCTGCGGCTGGCCCTGCTGGCCGCTTTCACCCTGGGTGCAGTTCCGGCCTCGCAGGCCCAGACTTATCCGGCCCGGGCCGTGAAGATCATCGTGCCGTTTCCACCGGGCGGCGCCATCGACGCGCTTGGCCGCCTGCTGGCGCAGAAGATGAGCGAATCGTGGGGCCAGCCGGTGGTGGTCGAGAACCGTCCGGGCGCGGGGGGCATCATCGGCACGGACGCGGGCGCCAAGGCGCCTGCCGACGGCCACACCCTGACGATGGGGGCGGTCAGCACCCACGCCATCAACGTCGGTCTGTACAAGAAGCTGCCCTACGATCCGGTCAAGGACTTCGCGGCCGTGGCGCCGGTGGCCATCGTGCCGAACCTGCTGGTGGTGAACCCCTCGCTTGGCGTCTCGACCATTGCCGAGCTGATCGCGCTGGCCCGCAGCAAGCCCGGTCAGCTCAGCTACGCATCGGCCGGCGCCGGCACCACGCTGCACATCTCCTGCGAGCTGTTCAAGAGCCTGGCCAAGGTGGACATCGTGCATGTGCCCTACAAGGGCAGCGCGCCAGCGATATCGGATGTGATGGGCGGTCAGGTCCCGATCATGTGCGACAGCATCACGTCGTCGCAACCTCACATCAAGGCGGGCAAGCTGAAAGTGCTGGCCATCACCAGCGTGACGCGCTCGTCGACGATGCCGCAGGTGCCGACGATGGTCGAGGCCGGCGTGGCGGGCTACGAAATGAACCCATGGTTCGGACTGTTTGCACCGGCCGGCACTCCGGCAGCGGTGGTTGCGCGGGTCCACGGCGAAGTGGCGCGCATCCTGGCCTTGCCGGATGTCCGCGAGCGGCTGTCGGCGATCGGCGCTGAACCCATGAGCGCAACCCCCGATCAGTTTTCCGCGATGGTCCGCGCGGATGTCGAGAAGTGGGGCCGGCTGGTGCGCGCGGCAGGCATCAGCGCCGACTGAACGCGTGGCGCCCAGGCGGGCCCGCCCTGCGCTCAGGCATCCAGCCGGATGCCGGCCGCGTTGACCACCGCCGCCCAGCGCGCGCGCTCGCCATTGAAGAACCGCTCGAACTCGGGGACTGTCATGGTGACGACTTCGGCGCCCTGACCGACCAGCTTGGCCCGGATCTCGGGGCTGCGGATGATGCGCGCCAGTTCGACGTTCAGGCGATTGAGCACGGCCGGCGGTGTGCTCGCGGCCATCAGCAGCCCCTGCCAGGTGCCGGACTCGAAATCCTTCACCCCCTGCTCGGCAATGGTCGGCGTGCTGCCGATCAGTGGCATGCGCGTTCGCTTGGACACGCCGATCAGCTTGAGCTTGCCGCTCTGCACATGGGGCAGGGTGGCCAGCATGCCGTTCATCAGCACCTGCGCCTGTCCGCCCACGGTGTCGGTGATCGCCTGGGAGCCGCCCTTGTAGGGGATGTACTGCCAGCGGGCGCCGGTCGACCGTTCGACCGCCACGCCGGCCAGGTGAGGGGCGCTGCCCAGTGCGGTGACCGCGAAGTTCAGCGGTTGCGTCTTCGACAGGGCGACCAGTTCGCCCAGCGTATTAGCGGGTACCGACGGATGGACCACCAGCAGATGCGGAGAATAGGCCAGCATGGTCACGCCCTTGAGATCGCGCGACGGGTCGAAGCCCAGCTTCGTGTAGACCGAGGGACTGATCGCCAGGGCCCCGGTATCGCACAGCAGCATGGAGTGCTGGTCAGTGGACTTGGCGACCAGCTCGGCGCCGATGTTGCCGTTGGCGCCTGCGCGGTTTTCGACCACCACCGGCTGGCCCAGCGCGTCGGCCAGGGGCTGGCTGATCAGCCGCGCGATCAGGTCGGAAGATCCGCCTGGCGTGTAGGGAACGATCAGGCGCAGGGGGCGCTCGGGCCAGCCGGCGGCGCGCGCGGGCCATGCGGCGGTGGCGCCGGCAGCCCCCAGTGCACCGATCAGGCGGCGGCGGGTCGGGTTGGTGAAG
>DAONCJ010000118.1:0-9089 GCA_035401985.1 Burkholderiaceae bacterium
GCGCCAGACGCAGCGAATTGGCGCGCCCCCGTGTGAGATGCTGCTCATTGCGCGCGACCCGGTAGCTCGGGCACATCGTCCCGGCATCGAATTTGCGGCAGTGGCCGTTGTTGTTGCACATCTCGACGGCCTTGGCGAAACCCTCGGAGGGATCGCCGCCCGTGCCCGGGGCGGAGGTCACTTCGGTGACCGGGTCGGCCTGCACGTTCCAGGCGGACCAGTCGAGCGCCGTGCGCAGCGGACGTGCCTCGTGGCCCGGCTTGAACCGGAACAGCCGCGTGTCGTCCATCCGCGACGCCCGCACGATCTTGCCGGGATTCATCAGCCCCTGCGGATCGAAGAGGTCCTTCATCTGTTCGAAGGCGCGGGTCAGGCGCGGCCCGAACTGCCAGGCGACCCATTCGCTGCGCACCAGGCCATCGCCGTGTTCGCCCGAGAAGGCGCCCTTGTACTGGCGCACCATGGCCGCCGCCTCTTCGGCGATGGCGCGCATCTTGGTCGCGTCACCGCGGCGCATGTCGAGGATCGGCCGCACGTGCAAGGTGCCGACCGACGCGTGCGCATACCAGGTGCCGCGCGTGCCGTGGCGTGCAAACACCTCGGTCAGCCGGTCGGTGTACTCGGCCAGATGCTCGAGCGGCACCGCGCAATCTTCGATGAAGCTCACCGGCTTGCCGTCGCCGCGCAGCGACATCATGATGTTCAGTCCGGCCTTGCGGACCTCCCACAGCGCCTTTTGCGGCTTGTCGTCGCGCATCTCGACCACCGCACCGGGCAGGCCGAGATCGCCCACCCGTTCGACCAGACGGGCCAGACGCTGCAGCAGCACGGCCCGGTCGTCGCCGGCAAATTCGACCAGCAGGATCGCATCGGGCTGGCCGATCAGCGCCGACTCGATCACCGGCCGGAACACCGGGTTGCCGCGCGCCAGTTCGATCATCGTGCGATCGACCAGCTCGACCGCGCTCGGGCCCAGCTCGACCAGATGCCGGGCGCTGTCCATCGCCTGGTGAAAGGTCGGAAAATTGACCACGCCCAGCACCTTGTGCACCGGCAGAGGCGACAGCTTCAGGTGCAGCCGCCTGAACCAGGCCAGCGTGCCCTCGGACCCGACCAGCAGGTGCGACAGGTTGACCGATCCATCGGCGGTGTAGGGCCGCTCGGAGCGGGGATGAAACACATCCAGGTTGTAGCCGCCGACCCGGCGCATGACCCGCGGCCAGACCCGCTCGATCTCGTCGCGTTCGCGTGCACCGAGTTCGAAAAGCGAGGAGACCAGGCTGGCCGTGCGCGACGAAGCCATCGGTCGGGATGCGTTCACGCCGAAGGGACCGAAGTACTCCTGGCTGCCGTCGGCAAGGATGGCGTCGATGCCCAGCACGTTGTGGACCATGTTGCCGTAGGCGATCGAGCGCGATCCGCAGGAATTGTTTCCCGCCATGCCGCCCAGCGTTGCCTGTGCCGAGGTCGACACATCGACCGGGTACCACAGGCCGTGCGGCTTGAGGAAGGCATTCAGGTGATCGAGCACCAGCCCGGGCTGCACCTCGACCGTCGCGGCCTCTTTGTCGAACGCGATGATCTTGTTCAGGTGCGCGCTGTTGTCGATCACCAGCGCCTCGCCCACCGTCTGGCCGCACTGGCTGGTGCCGGCGCCGCGCGGCAGGATGGGCACCTTCATCTCGGCGGCCAGATCGATGGCCGCGATCACATCGGCTTCGTCGCTGGGAATGACCACGCCGATCGGGTCCACCTGATAGATCGATGCATCGGTGGCATACCGGCCACGCGAGAACGCATCGAACTTCACTTCGCCGCGCAGCACCCGCCGAAGGCGCTGCGCCAGCCGGCTGCGCTCGAGCGCTGGGACGTTCAGGGCCTGGGGAACGTGCGGCGCGTTCATGGCGATGGATCCTGGAGGTTGAAACTGTCGAGTACAGCCTGAAGCTTGTGACGCAGATGCTGCTCGAGCTGCTGGCGCAGCCGCACCGGGTCGCGGGCCATCAGCGCCTCGAGCATGGCCTGATGCTCCGCCACCGCGGCATCCCACTTCTCGGCCTTGAAGTTGGAGCGGAATCGCAGGTTCTGGATGCGCAGATTGACGCTGTCATAAGCCTCGGCAAGCATCGGGTTGCGCGCGCTGCGGTTGATCGCGCGATGGATCGCGCGATTCAGCCGGTAATAGCCCGGGAGATCGGCGCGCGCATGGGCGGCCAGCATCTCGAAATGGAGCGCACGGATTTCGCGCAGATCCTCGGCGGTGTGCCGGGTCGCCGCCAGCTCGCCCGAGAGACCTTCGAGCGCGCTCATCAGTTCGAACAGATGGCGCACGCTGTCGATCGTCAGCGCGGCCACGGTCGCACCGCGATGGGGATGGAGTTCGATCAGGCGTTCGGCCGCGAGCACCTTGAACGCCTCGCGCAGCGGCGTGCGGGACACGTCCAGTTCGGTGCACAGAACCCGCTCGTTCAGATGGGCGCCAGGCGCCAGACGGCCTTCGGTGATCCACTCGCGAAGCCGGTCGGCCACCTCTTCGTGGAGCGCGCGCCGAGCGATCGGGCCGGACGCGGCGCCCGCCGGTTCGGCGTGCCCGGCTACGGAGGCATAGGCGGTGGATTCAGACGATTGCATGCAATTGAGCGACCCATGAACAGGGTTGTGCAGCGTATTGAAAGCTGACGCGAAGGAAAACTGACTTGCGTCTCGAAATTATTGCATACAAAATTCGATTCAGTCACCTTGGAGCTCTGCCATGAAGTTGTCCCACGGACTCGCCCTCAATTCGCACCCCAGCGGCCGCCATTTCCTGCAGATTCCGGGGCCCACCAATGTGCCCGACCGCATCCTGCGGGCGATGGACTATCCGACCATCGACCATCGGGGGCCGGAGTTCCAGCGCCTGGGGCGCGCCGTGCTCAGCGGCATCCGCCAGGTCTTTCAAACGACGCAGCCGGTGGTCATCTATCCGGCCTCGGGCACCGGTGCGTGGGAGGCAGCGCTGGTCAACACGCTGTCTCCGGGCGACACCGTGCTGATGTGCGAGACCGGCCAGTTCGCCACGCTGTGGAAGCGCCTGGCCGAGCGGCTGGGATTGAACGTCGTCTTCATCGAGGGCGACTGGCGCCGGGGCACCGACGCCCACGCCATCGGCCAGCGTCTGGCCGCCGACACCGCCCATCAGATCAAGGCGGTCTGCGTCGTGCACAACGAAACCTCGACCGGTGTGACCAGCCGCATCCTGCCGGTGCGCCGCGCGATGGATGACTGTGCCCACCCGGCCCTGCTGCTGGTCGACACGATCTCTTCGCTGGGTTCGGTCGACTATCGGCACGACGAGTGGGGCGTGGACGTCACCGTCGCAGGGTCCCAGAAAGGACTGATGCTGCCGCCTGGCCTGTCGTTCAATGCGATCAGCCCGAAGGCGCTGGCAGCGAGCACTTCCGCACGGCTGCCGCGCTCGTACTGGGACTGGCAGGAGATGCTGACCGCCAATGCGAACGGCTACTTCCCGTTCACGCCGGCCACCAACCTGCTGTACGGCCTGCACGAAGCCATCGCGATGCTGCTCGAAGAAGGTCTGCCGGCCGTGTTCGCGCGGCACGAACGCCATGCCCAGGCGACCCGCGCGGCAGTCGAGGCCTGGGGCCTGGAAGTGCTGTGCGCCGAGCCGGCCGAGTACAGCCCGGCACTCACGGCCATCCTGATGCCGCAGGGGCACAGCGCCGACGCGATGCGCAAGGTGGCCCTGAGCCGATTCAACCTCTCGCTGGGCCAGGGCCTGGGCAAGGTCGCCGACAAGGTGTTCCGGATCGGCCACCTCGGCGATTTCAACGACCTCACACTGCTCGGCACGCTTGGCGGGGTCGAGATGTCCCTGGGGCTGGCCGGGGTACCGGTGCGCGCCGGCGGGGTGCAGGCCGCCATGGCACACCTCGCTTCGACCAGCCGGGCCGCCACGGAAAGCCCGACCACCGCCTGAACTCCCGTCTTGGCTCATCCGCGCTGCGATAGCATTCGCGCACGGGGACGCACGGGTCCCCGATCGTTGCACGACGCCTGTGCGTCCGGCCGCCTGAGCGGCCCGACGCATCCTTCCGACATCACGACAACGGTCAGTCAATGACTGGACAAACCCTGGAGACACGCATGCTCGACCGCCCTGCTTCCCGTCGATTCAGCCTCGCCGCCCTGGCAGCCTGCGCCCTGGCTGCGCTGCCCGCCAGTGGCCTGGCCCAGGCCTGGCCTTCCAAGCCGATCCGCCTCATCGTCGGATTCGCCCCCGGTGGAGGAACCGACATCATCGCGCGCGCCATGGCGCCGCGGCTGTCGGAACTGCTGGGCGCCCAGGTGGTGGTCGAGAACCGGGCGGGTGCCTCGGGCGCCATCGGCGCCGACATGGTCGCCAAGGCGGCGCCGGACGGCTACACGCTGGTCATGGGCCACTCGAATCCCAACGCCATCGTGCCTTTCGTCTTCAAGGTGCCCTACGACCCGGCCAATGACTTCACCCCGATCCACTACATCGGCTATGTGCCCAACATCCTGGCGGTGCATCCCTCGATCGGGGTGAAGACGGTCGACGAACTGGTCGCTCTGGCGCGCTCCAAGCCCGGCGTGCTGACCTATGCATCGTCGGGCATCGGCAGCTCCCAGCACCTGGCGGGCGCACTGTTCACCAAGATCACCGGCACGCAGATGAACCACGTGCCCTACAAGGGCAGCGGCCAGGCGATCACCGACCTGCTGGCAGGCCAGGTCAGCATGAACTTCGACACCATGCCCCCGGTGCTGCCCCACATCACGGGCGGCAAGCTGCGTGCTCTGGCCATCTCGACCCCGACGCGCATGCCGCAGCTGCCCGATGTGCCGACCTTCAACGAGGTCGGCATCCGGGGCTTCGACGTGACGAACTGGTACTCGGTCATGGGGCCCAAGGGAATGCCGCGCGACCTGGTGCTCAAGATCGCCGATGCGGTGCGGAAATCGCTGGACGATCCCGCGATCAAGGGCAAGCTGGAGCCGCAGGGCGTGATCGCGGGCGGCCCGCGCACACCCGAAGAGTTTTCGACCTTCCTCAAGGCCGAGCTCACGAAGTACTCGACCCTGGTCAAGGAACTCGGCGTTCGCGCCGAATGAGCGGAGATGACGCGATGAACGACATCCTGGTCGAACGCAACGGGCCGATCGCCACCGTGGTGATCAACCGGCCCGCCAAGCTCAATGCGATGACCAAGCCGATGTGGCGGGCGCTGGGCGAATCGGTCAGCCAACTGTCGGCCGACGACTCGGTGCGCTGCGTGATCCTGCGAGGTGCCGGCGAAAAGAGCTTCTCGCCCGGCAACGACATCAGCGAATTCGAGACCGACCGATCGAACCGAGTACAGGCGATCGAATACGGCCGGATCATGCACGCCACGGCCGCCGCGCTGGAGAACTGCCGTCATCCGATGGTGGCGCAGATCCACGGCATCTGCGTCGGCGGGGGGCTCGAGATCGCATCGCTGTGCGACATCCGGATCTGCGGCGAGGGCAGCCGCTTTGGCGCACCGATCAAGAACCTGGGCCTGGTGATGGCCTATCCCGAAATGGCGCCGCTGGTGCGCCTGGTCGGCGCCGATGTCGCGCTCGAGATCCTGCTCGAAGGACGCATCTTCGATGCCGGCGAAGCGCATCACAAGGGGCTGGTCACGCGGGTGGTCGCCGACGATCACGTGGCAGCCGAAGCGCTCGAGACCGCCGGACGCATCGCCGACGGCGCGCCCCTGGTGGCGCGCTGGCACAAGCGGTTTGCCCGCCGGCTCCGCGATCCGCGCCCGCTGACCGAAGCCGAATACCTTGAAGGCTTCGACTGCTTCGACACTGAAGATTTCCGCACCGGCTACCAGGCCTTCCTGGCGAAGACCAAACCCGCCTTCGAAGGCCGCTGACATGAGAGCACCCGCCCTTGCCGAGCGCACGCATCGGATCGAGCCCTTCCACACGATGGAACTGATGAAGCGCGCGGTCGCCCTGCAGCAGGCCGGTCATCCGGTGATCCACATGAGCATCGGCGAGCCCGACTTCAAGGCGCCCGAACCGGTTGTTGCGGCGCTCGAAAAGGCGGTTCGTGCCGGTCATACCGAATACACCAGCGCCATGGGCATCGAGTCGCTGCGCCGCGCGATCGCCCACGATTACGGCCACCGCCACGGCCTGGACATCGATCCGGCCAGGATCGTGGTGACCGCCGGGGCGAGCGCCGCGCTGTCGCTGGCCTGCTGCGCGCTGGTCAACCCGGGCGACCAGGTGCTGCTGACCGATCCGAGCTACCCCTGCAACCGGCACTTCGTCAGCGCATTCGACGGTGAACCTGTGGGCGTCCCGGTCGGCCCCGACACCCGCTTCCAGATGACCCCGGAACTCCTGCAGGAACACTGGGGACCCGCGGTGCGCGGCACGCTGCTCGCCTCGCCGGCGAACCCCACGGGGACATCGATCCCGTTCGATCACATGGCCCGCATCGTCGACCATGTGCGGGCCCGACAGGGCTTCGCCATCGTCGATGAGATCTACCTGGGTCTGAGCTACGAGGGCAAACCCCGGTCGGCGCTCGAACTCGGCGACGACGTGATCGTCACCAACAGCTTCTCAAAGTACTTCCACATGACAGGCTGGCGCCTGGGCTGGCTGGTGGTGCCGCCATCGCTGGTTCGGGCGTTCGAGAAGCTGTCGCAGAATCTGTACATCTGCGCCTCGACACTGGCCCAGCATGCGGCGCTGGCCTGCTTCACGCCGCCCGCGTCAGCCATCTTCGAGCAGCGCCGTGACGAGTTCCGCCGCCGGCGCGACTACATCGTGCCGGCCCTGCAATCGATCGGGCTCGAGGTTCCGGCGCCGCCGGACGGCGCATTCTATGTGTATGCAGACTGCAGCCGATACAGCGCCGACAGCGTCGAGTTCTCGAATCGCCTGCTCGAGGAGGCGTTCGTGTCGGTGGTGCCCGGACTGGACTTCGGCCATCACGAGCCCAAGCGCTACGTGCGGCTCTCGTATGCAACGCCGATGCAAAACCTTGAAGAGGCGGTGTCACGCCTGCGGCGGCACCTGACACCTGCGTGAGCGGCCGGTAGCGTCGTGTCCAGAACCGGGCGACACGTCCGTCGCCTGCGACGCCCGGCCGGCGCGGCCAGAGTAAGTCCTCAGGCTAAGTCCTCAGGCCGCCGGCGAAGCCCCTTCAGGCGTCGCTCGAATCCCGTGAAGCCGGCTTGGCCGGCGTGGCTGCTTCGGGCGCCCCCACCTCGACCGATGGAGCCGGCGGAGGAACGAGCAGCGGTGAATCCGTGACCATCCGATGCTCTGTGCGACCCATGTCGGCGCCCGGCTCGGACATCGAGACTGTGCGCATGCCCGAGGGTTCGGGCTGATTGCTGCTCTCCTGCACCGGCCGGACGACAGGCACCGGGCGTCCGGCTGCTGCGGCCGCCATGCGTTCGCGCTCGAAGATCACCCTGGCACCGTAACCGCCATCGCTGGGAAGCAGCGCTGCACCCACGTAGGCCTTCAAGGCGCCCTCGACGCTGCCGTCGCGCTTCAGGTAGTCGTTGAGGATCTGCGCTCCGACGCGGATGTTTGCCATCGGGTCGAACGCGGCGGCAGCACCGCCGAAGGGCGAGAACTTGTCGGCATGGACGCGGGTCAGCACTTGCATCAGGCCTTGCGCGCCGCGATGGCTTTGGGCCCGCGGGTCGAAGCTCGACTCCACCGAGATCACCGCGAGAATGAGCATCGGGTCGATCTTCAGATCACGGGCGGTCCGGTAGGCGTGCTCGACGAACCATTGCGTCTGCTCCGCGGCCACCTGATAAGTCTTGGCGATGAACTTGACGACGTTTTGCTGCTCGCGGCTCAACACGGGTCCGGAGACCCTGGCCGTGTCTGGCAGCCTTGCCTTCTGCGGCTGCATCATTGTCCCGGCGACAGCCTCAGGCAGCGTCGGATTTCCCTGAAGATCGGCAGCGACATCGATGCCGCCGAGACGCGAGTCGACGCTCAGCTCGGGCTGGGGAAGATGATTGGCGGTGAAACCCGCGACGCATAACGCCATCCCGGCGACGATCGGTGCACTGGCACGGGCATAACGGACGGCTCCGATGCCCCTGACGCAAATCCCGAACAGCAATTGATACTTGCGCTGTCGATCCATTGAACCTCCTGGCTTTCCGGACGAGCCTCGCACGGCGTGCGCCGGCGGACCCGCTTCTACGGTGGAGAAATACGCGGTCGTCTGGGACTGACCGAACCAGCTCTGCGGCCGGTTCCTTGTATTCTCGTTGGCGAGCGTTGCTCGCAAGCTCTGTGCCTGATCAGCCCGTTGGGAGAGGCGCGGCAAGAGACGTCGAGCGGATTCTAGGGAGGCGCTCCCGACATGGTCAATCGTCGGGGCGGACGAATTAAGCAGTATTGTGCAGTCATCTGGCGGAATTTCATGAAATACACAGATTTGCGGGACTTCATGCACCAACTTGAGGCGCTCGGCGAACTCAAGCGGATCCCGCAAGCGCTGTCGCCCAGGCTTGAAATCACCGAGGTGGCCGACCGGGTGCTGCGGGCGGGCGGTCCGGCCCTGCTGATTGAAAACCCGGTGCAGGACGGCAAGGCGTACACGATGCCGGTGCTGGCCAATCTGTTCGGCACCCCGCGCCGAGTAGCGCTGGGCATGGGCGAGGAGTCGACCGAGGCGCTGCGCGAAGTCGGCAAGCTGCTGGCCTTCCTGAAGGAGCCCGATCCGCCGCGCGGGCTGCGCGACGCCTGGGACAAACTGCCCGTCCTGCGTCAGGTGCTGAACATGCAGCCGCGCGAGGTGTCGGGTGCGCCGTGCCAGGCCGAAGTGCGTGAGGGCGACGATGTCGACCTCGGGCAGTTGCCGATCCAGACCTGCTGGCCCGGGGATGTGGCCCCGCTGATCACCTGGGGACTGGTCGTCACGCGCGGTCCGGACAAGGAGCGCCAGAACCTGGGCATCTACCGCCAGCAGGTGCTGGCCCGCAACAAGACCATCATGCGCTGGCTGGCCCACCGGGGCGGCGCGCTCGACTTTCGCGACCACGCGC
>DAONCJ010000119.1:0-9071 GCA_035401985.1 Burkholderiaceae bacterium
GCTGGCGGTCCGCCGCAGGAGCCTGAGCGGGCAACCGCTGTCGCGGGCCGCGCGTCCCCGAAGGCGATCAGACCAGGGGCTTGCGTGTCTCGGCGATCACCCAGCTGGCGTAGGCCGGCAGCGCCGCGTCGGGACGAAGCGCGACGATTTCGGGCAGTTCGTAGGGATGCAGCGCCTGCAGCCGTGAGGCCATCTCGGCGAAGCGGGAAGTGGAGGTCTTGATGACCAGCCCGACTTCGCTGGCCGTCTCGACTTCACCCTGCCACCGGTACACCGACTGCACCCCCGGCAGGATGTTCACGCATGCGGCGAGCCGCTCGCCGACCAGCGCGTCGGCGATCCGGCGCGCGCAGGCCTCGTCCGGCGCCTGGCTGAACACCAGCAGCACCGTGTCCGGACGACTGATCTCGACCGGAGTGGGACGGGCGGGCGCAGGCTTGCCGGTCATGTTCAGCCCGGCATCCACTTGCCCGCCTTGTCGCCCCACAGCTGCTTCAGGCGCGCGTCGCGGCCGCAGCTGGTGCGGTAGTACTCGTAGCGGATCGGGTTCTTCTTGTAGTAGTCCTGGTGGTAGTCCTCGGCCGGATAGAACGGCCCCGCCGCCACGACTTGAGTCACCACAGGCTCCTTGAAGGGCTTGGATTTCTCGAGCGCGGCGACCGACGCGCGGGCGATGCGCATCTGCTCGTCGCCGACCGCGAAGATGGCCGTGCGATAGGGCGATCCGACATCGCAGAACTGCCGATCCTTGACGGTTGGATCGATGGTGCGCCAGAAGTATTCGACCAGCTGCGCGTAACTGACCTTGCCCGGATCGAAGCTGATTTCCACCGCCTCGGCATGCCCCGTGGACTTGCGCGACACCTGTTCGTAGGTGGGGTTGGCGACTGTGCCGCCGATGTAGCCCGAGACGGTGGACAGCACGCCAGGGACCTTGTCGAAGTCGGATTCGACGCACCAGAAGCAGCCGCCCGCAAAGATGGCCTTTGCCACGGCCGGGGGTGTGCCAGCCTTCGCAGCGGCCGTCGCGGGGCCAGCGGCCGATTGAGCCAGCACCAGTGCCGGCAGTGCCAGCAGAAGCCCTGAAAGCAAACGGGACAGGAATCGCGGGATATGCATGATGTTCAGCCTTCCAGGAATTTCAGGGCCACGCCATTATTGCAGTAGCGTTTGCCCGTGGGCTTGGGGCCATCGTCGAAGACATGGCCGTGATGGCCGTCGCAGCGGGCGCAACGGTATTCGGTGCGCGGAAAGACGATCTTGTAGTCGGTGCGCGTGGTGAACGCATTGGGCAGCGCGGTGTGAAAGCTCGGCCAGCCGGTGCCGCTCTCGAACTTTGCCTCGGAGCTGAACAATGGGTGGTCACAGGCCACGCAAAGGTAGCGGCCCTTGCGCTTTTCGGCATTGAACGGACTGCTTTGGGGACGCTCGGTGCCCTCTTCGCGCAACACGCGGTACTGCTCGGGTGTCAGCCGCTTCTTCCATTGCGCCTCCGTCAGACGCAGCGGTTCTATTCCGGCGGCCGGCTTGGTCTGGGCAGAAACTGCCCTGGGAAGAAAGACGCTGGTCAGGAATCCATACAGCCAATGTCGTCGGGTCATCGAAGCTTCCTTCTGTGCAATGTTGACATCAGGCTATTCGCACGCCGGGGCCGCCCGGTTACAGAGGCTGCACATCCTGCAGTCGATCCGACTCGATCAGCTGCACGCCCGGCTTCGCAGCCCGGGCTGCCTGCAGCATCGCAAAGGCGACACGCTGCGTCGTGACCGCGCGGATCCGTCGCGGCAGCACCGGGCGCAGCAGCCGGGCGAACACCAGGCCCACCGCTTCGCCGGGCCGGCTGTCCGGCCGCGGACCGCCGTCGAGCAGACTGGGCCGCACCAGCGTCAGCGAGTCAAATTGGAGGGCCCCCAGATCGCGCTCGGTCTCGCCCTTGACCCGCAGATAGAACGAACCGGCCGAGGGGTCGGCCCCCAGGGACGAATTCAGCACGAAGGTGCACGTGCCTGCGCGTCGCGCGTTGCGCGCCGCCTCGAGGACATAGTCGTGGTCGACCCGGCGAAACGCCTCCTGCGAGCCGGCCTGCGCCAGCGTCGTGCCCAGCGCACAGACGAGCGCATCGGCATGCCACCAGGGCGCATCGCCCGGCAGGTGGTCGAAATCGACGATCGGATTGAGCAGTCGCGGGCTGGCCGCCAAAGGCCTGCGGGTCGGCGCGACGATGCGTTCGAAGCGCGGGTCGTCCAGCGCCTGGCGCAGCAGTTGAGCGCCCACCAGACCGGTGGCACCCAGAATCAGCAGCTTGGACATCAACGCTCCTCGTTCCGCACCCCAGGGTCGGACCGGTGAGCATACGCCTGACAATCAGACGCCTAGCCTTGCCCCGGCAGAGCGTCGCCGCCATGGCGCGTGTCGATGCCCTCCACCACGTGCACCACATACTCGGCGATGTTCTTGGCGTGATCGCCCACCCGCTCGATGGACTGGACGACAAAGACGAGCGCCAGCAGATCGGACACCTGCGTCGGTTCAGCAGACATCTGCGCGATCAGCTGCTCGATCAGCGCATCGCGCAGCCCGTCGACCTCGCGGTCGCGCTCGGCCAGGCGCCTGGAGACCGCGGTGTCATGCCGCACGAAGGCATCGATCGCCGCACCCAGCATTTCGGCAACCAGATCGGCCATCCGCTGGATCTTGTCCAGGCTGACAGGCAGCTCGCGGCCGTTGAAGTGCTGTGCCTTCAGCGCGATCTTCTTGGCCTCGTCGCCGATGCGTTCGAGATCGTTGATGCTGTGGATCACCGCGATGGTCTCGCGCAGATCCACCGCGATCGGCTGACGCCGGGCGATGACCTGGTTGCAGCGCAGATCGGATTCGATGTGCATCCGGTTGACCGTCTGCTCGTCGCTCAGCACGTCCATCACGCGCCGCAGATCGCCGTAGCGCACGGCATCGACGGCGCGCACGAACTGGCGCTCGACCAGACCGCCCATCGTCGTCACCGAACTGCGCAACGTGTCGATGTCGACGTCGAAAGCCTTGTAGGTGTGTTCGGTGGGCATGTCGGTCCCTTCAGCCGAAACGGCCGGTGATGTAGTCTTCGGTCGCCTTCTTGGTCGGCTTGATGAACAGCCGGCTGGTCTCACCGAACTCGACCAGCTCGCCGATGTACATGTAGGCGGTGTAATCGGAGATCCGCGCGGCCTGCTGCATGTTGTGCGTGACGATCGCAATCGAATAGTCGACCTTCAGCTCGTTGACGAGCTCCTCGACCTTCGCGGTCGAGATCGGATCCAGTGCGCTGGTCGGCTCGTCGAGCAGCAGCACGTCGGGCTTGACCGCGACCATGCGCGCGATGCAAAGCCGCTGCTGCTGGCCACCCGACAGGGACAGGCCGCTTTGCTGCAGCTTGTCCTTGACCTCCTCCCACAGCGCCGCCTTGCGCAGCGCCCACTCGACGCGGTCGTTCATGTCGGCCGCTGACAGCCTTTCATACAGCCGCACTCCGAAGGCGATGTTCTCGTGGATCGACATCGGGAACGGCGTGGGCTTCTGGAACACCATCCCGACCTTTGCCCGCAGCAGGTTCACGTCCTGGCTCTTGTCGAGGATGTTCCGCCCGTTGAACAGGATTTCGCCCTCGGCACGCTGACCCGGGTACAGATCGAACATGCGGTTCAGCGTGCGCAGCAGCGTCGATTTGCCGCAGCCCGAAGGTCCGATGAAGGCCGTCACCTTCCGGCGTGCGATGTCCAGGTTCACCTTGCGCAGGCCCTGGAACTTGCCGTAGTAGAAATCGAGGTTCCTGACGCGGATCACCGCGTCGTCCAGGCCCGCCGCGGGGGCCGATGCGCTGCCTGCAGGCGCTGATGCAACCGGCGCAGAAGCACCCGGCGCAAGGGCTGCCGACGGGGCGGCGGTCAATGTGTCGATCATCATCGGTCCTCCAGAGTTCAGGCCCGGATCCGGTCGCGAAACGCGACGCGGGCGGTGATGTTGATGGCCAGCACGATCAGCGCGATCAGTGACGCGCCGCCCCAGGCGAGCTGCTGCCAGTTCTCGTAGGGGCTCATGGCGAAGTTGTAGATGACCACCGGCAGGTTTGCCATCGGCTGGCTCATGTTCAGACTGAAGAACTGATTGTTCAGCGCTGTTAACAGCAGCGGCGCCGTCTCGCCGATCATCCGCGCGATCGCCAGCAGCACGCCTGTGACCACCCCTCCGCGCACCGCACGCAGCGTCACCGCCATGCTGACCTTCCAGCGCGGCGCACCCAGCGCGAATGCCGCCTCGCGCAGGCTTCCGGGCACGAGGCTCAGCATGTTCTCGGTCGTGCGCACCACCACCGGAATCGCGATCAGTGCCAGCGCGAGCGATCCGGCCCATCCCGAAAAGTGCTTCAGCGTGGCCACCGCGATCGCATAGACGAACAAGCCGATCACGATCGAGGGCGCCGACAGCATGACGTCCACGACGAATCGCGTGGCCGCCGCGAATTTCGAGGTCTTGCCGAACTCGGCCAGGTATACCCCGGCCAGGATCCCGATCGGTGTCGACACCAGCGTGGCAACGCCGACCATCATCAGACTGCCGACGATGGCATTGGCCATTCCCCCGCCCTCGGTGCCCGGCGCTGGCGTGCTGTGGGTGAAGAACGCGATGTCCAGTGCCGACAGGCCGTTGTAGAACAGGGTCCAAAGGATCCACAGCAATCCGGTCAGTCCGATCGCCATCGCCGCGCCGGACAGCACCACGCTCAGGACATTGATCGCACGCCGGCGACGATAGAGGGAGTGGTTCACGGTGCGCCGCCTCTATCGGCCCTGCGCCGGCGTGGCCGGCCGGGTCAGCCATTTCGCGGCGCTCAGCACGACGACGGTGATCATGAACAGGATCAGTCCCAGCGCGAACAGCGCCGGGATGTGCTTTTCAGGCGCGGCCTCGGCGAACTCGTTGGCCAGGGTCGAGGCGATCGAGTTGCCCGGCGCGAACAGGCTGCCGGCAAGCCGGTTGGCATTGCCGATCACGAATGTCACCGCCATCGTCTCGCCCAGCGCGCGGCCCAACCCGAGCATGACCCCGCCAATCACACCAACCCGCGTGTAGGGCAGCACGATGTTGCGCACCACCTCCCACCGTGTGCAGCCGATGCCGTAGGCGGACTCCTTGAGCACGGCCGGCACCGTCTCGAACACGTCGCGCATCACCGATGCGGTGAACGGAATCACCATCAGGGCCAGCACCATGCCGGCGGTGAACACGCCGATGCCCAGAGGCGGCCCCGCGAAGATGGGCAGGCCGGTAGCCGCCAGCAGCGGCTGGACATGCGCCTGGAAAATCGGCGCGAGCACGAAAAGACCCCAGATGCCATAGACGATCGAGGGGATCCCGGCCAGCAGCTCGATGGCGGTGCCGAGCGGCCGACGCAGCGCGATCGGGCAGCTCTCGGTCAGGAACATCGCGATGCCGAAGCTTATCGGCACTGCGAACAGCAGCGCGATCGCCGAGGTGGCAACGGTGCCGTAGATGGCGATGACCGCGCCGAACTCGTCGTCGGTCGGGCTCCAGGTGGTGCCGTAGAAGAACCCCAGTCCGGTCGAACGGAAGGTGGGCCAGGCCTCGACCAGCAGCGAAGCCAGGATGCCGAACATGCCCGCCAGCACCAGCAGTGCGAACAGGAACGTGACCGCCTTGAACAGCCGGTCCTGCGACGCAAAGCGCGCAACGCGCCTGGCGAGGGCCCGCTCGGCCGGCGAATCCTGAAAAGCCATGGAGCTCGCAGGGCGTGAAGCGCTGTGATCCATCGAAGGGGCTGAGACGCTCATCGTCGTGGTGGCGGAGCTTGAACGGGTGACCAGGGGCTCAGTTCAGGACGGCCTTGCCGGACGCATCCTTGATCCCGCTCCAGGCCGCCTCGACCTTCTTCACCACCGCGGCCGGCAGCGGCACGTAGTCCAGATCGGTCGCGAGCTTCTGCCCGCTCGTCAGCGCCCACTTGAAGAACTTCAGCGCGTCGGCCGCACGCTTCGGATCCGATGCGCTGCGATGCATCAGGATGAAGCTGGCCGCGGTGATCGGCCAGGTGCCGGCCCCGGACTGATTGTTCAGGTTCACGCCGAAGCCGGGCGCCGCATCCCAGTCGGCACGGTCGGCCGCGGCAGCAAAGGTGAGGTCGTCCGGCTGCACCGTCTTGCCATCGCGGTTGATCAGGCCGGTGTGGGTCATCTTGTTCTGCTTGGCGTAGGCGTATTCGACATAGCCGATCGCGCCCGCGATCTTGGTGACATTGGCCGCAACCCCTGCGTTGCCACGTCCGCCCACACCGGAGACCCAGTTCACGGTCTTGCCGGCGCCCGGCTTTGTCTTGAAGGCCGGGGAGACCTGCGCCAGGTAGTCGGTGAACACATAGGTCGTGCCCGACGAGTCGGAGCGGTAGACCAGCGTGATCGCCGTGGCCGGCAGCTTCACGCCCGGATTGAGCTGCGCGATCGCAGGATCGTTCCAGGTAGTGATCTGACCGCGGAAGATATCGGCCAGGACCGCTCCCGACAGCTTCATCTCGCCCGGCTTGAGGTCCTGCAGATTGACCACGGGCACGACCCCGCCGATCACTGCCGGAAACTGCAGCAGACCCGCCTTGTTCAGTTCGTCCGCGCTCATCGGATCATCGGAAGCGCCAAAATCGACGGTCTTGGCGCTTATCTGCTTGATGCCGCCTCCAGAGCCGATGGCCTGGTAGTTCAACGTGGCGCCGGTCGACGCCTTGTAGGCCTCCGCCCACTTGGCATAGACGGGGGCCGGGAAGGTGGCTCCAGCGCCGGTGATCTGGGCCTGGGCGGCCGCACCGGCCATTGCGATGCAGGCGCCTGCAAGCCATTGGTTCAAGGTCTTCATGGCACTCTCTCAATCCGAAGCAGAAGCCCCTAAGCTACCGGCTGCCGATGACAGATTGATGACAGGACCCACACCATGCCCCTGAGCACCGCCCCCTTCGCCCACAAGCAGTTCATCGACATCGATGGCCGACAGATGGCCTTCATCGACGAGGGCGAAGGCGATGCCATCGTCTTCCAGCATGGCAATCCGACATCGTCCTACCTGTGGCGCAACGTCATGCCGCACTGCCGCGGCCTGGGCCGGCTGATCGCCTGCGACCTGATCGGCATGGGCGACTCCGACAAGCTGCCTGACGGCGAACCCGACAGCTACCGCTTTGCCGAGCACAGCCGTCGCCTCGATGCGCTGTGGTCGGCACTCGGCCTGGGCGACCGTGTGGTGCTGGTGCTGCACGACTGGGGATCGGCGCTGGGCTTCGACTGGGCCAACCGGCATCGCGACCGGGTCCAGGGCATCGCCTACATGGAAAGCATCGTCACGCCGCTGACCTGGGCAGACTGGCCGGACAACGCCCGCCGCGTCTTCCAGAACTTCCGCTCGGACGGCGGCGAGGCGATGGTGCTGCAGAAGAACGTGTTCGTCGAGCGGGTACTGCCCGGCTCGATCATGCGGACACTTGCGCCAGCGGAGATGGCCGAGTACCTGCGTCCCTTCGCAACCCCGGGCGAAGGCCGCCGTCCGACGCTCACCTGGCCGCGCGAGATCCCCATCGAGGGACAACCGGCGGACGTCGTCGCCCGCGTGCAGGCCTATGCCGACTGGCTGGCCGGCAGTCCGGTGCCCAAGCTGTTCATCAACGCCGAGCCCGGTTCCATTCTGACCGGCCGGCAGCGCGAGTTCTGCCGTGGCTGGCCCAACCAGACGGAAGTGACCGTGGCGGGCACGCACTTCATCCAGGAGGACAGCCCGGACGAGATCGGCGGGGCGCTTGCCGACTTCATCCGGCGATTGCGCGCCCGATGAAAAGGCCCGCCCCTCAGGTGTTGCCGAAACGCGCGGGACGCTTCTCGCGAAAGGCCATCGTGCCCTCGACGTGCTCGGGCGAGCCGACCAGCTTCACCTGAATGTCGCGCTCGAGCAGGATGTGCGATCCGATCGGCATCTGGGGCGCCGCATCGACGAGTTGCCGAGTGCCCACCACAGCGCGCTGCGGCCCGTCGGCCAGCCGCCGGCAGATCGCCATCGCTTCGCTCTGCAGGCTGGCATCGTCGTAGACACGAGCCACCAGACCCCAGCGTTCGGCTTCCTCGGCACTGATCGCATCGCCGAGCAGGCTGGCGGCCATCGTGCGGGCACGGCCGGCCAGACGCGTCAGGTACCAGGTGGCGCCCACGTCGGGCACGAGCCCGAGCTTTGGCACGAAGGTCAGCACGAAACGGGCGCTGCGCGCCATCAGGATCACATCGCCCGCCAGCGCGATGCCGACCCCGCCGCCCGCGGCCACGCCATTGATGGCACAGACCACCGGCATCGGCGCCTCGTTGATGCCACGCACCAGCGAGATCACGCGTTCGAAGCCGATCCGATTGTTCAGTTCACGCTGCGCCTCGCTGACCGGCGCCGTCATGGGCCTGCCGACCAGATCGGCGCCCGAACAGAACCCGCGCCCCGCGCCTGTGATCAGCAGCGCCCGCGCTCCGGCCTGGCTTGCCTCGGTGATGGCCATGGGAATCTCGCGGAACATCGCATCGTTCAGCGCGTTCAGCGTGCTGGGGCGATTGAGCGTGAGCTGGGCAATGCCGTCGGCGACGGTCAGGGTGACCGCTTCATAGCGGGAGGCGGTGTCGGTCATGATGAGAGTCCTTGAGGAAGTGCTGACTCTCATCGTAGCGGCTCGGCGCGGCCTTGGCGCAACGGGCCGCGGCCGGCCGGATCAATCGGGCCGGGCAGCTGTCAAATGTGGACCGGCAGGCGTCAGATGAGCGGGAAACCCAGCTCGGCGAGCGCCTTCTTCAGCCGATCGCGGCCCGACAGGGTCTGCGGTCCGCTCACCCGACTGCTCGACTGCGCGCTCCAGTCGGCCGGGGGCATGGCCTGGCTCGCCTGGAACTCGCGAATCGCACCGTCGTAGCGGGCGATCGCCTCGCGCTCGGGTCCCTCGGGTGCCTTGGCCGCTGTGCGGGGCGCCGCGCCCTGGTAACGCTCGCGGTGCAGCACCACGGACTGATCGAGAC
>DAONCJ010000120.1:0-9030 GCA_035401985.1 Burkholderiaceae bacterium
CGGATGCGCGGGTGCGCGCGCTGGAGCGAGGCGTCGGTCTGATCGTCGTGCCGGCGGTGGCGGTAGGCAATTTTTCGGCAGTCCGCCAATTGGCCCGGCAGCAGGCAGGCGCCCGTTGCGTCTATGCGCTTGGCATCCATCCGATGTGTGTCGACAGCTCGGCCGATGGCGATCTGGAGGTGCTGCGCTCGGCGCTGCGCAGCTGTGCCGACGATCCCGATCTGGTCGCGATCGGCGAGATCGGCCTCGACTTCTTCGTGCCCGGCCTCGACAGGGTGCGGCAGGAGAAGTTCTTCGTCGCGCAGCTCGAGATGGCGCGCGAGTTCGACCTGCCGGTGATCGTGCATGTGCGCCGCTCGCAGGACATCGTGCTGAAGCATCTTCGTCGCCTGCGGCCATCAGGCGGCATCGCCCACGCCTTCAACGGCAGTCATCAGCAGGCGGGCATCTTCGTCGACCTCGGACTGGCGCTGGGGTTCGGCGGCGCAATGACTTTCACGCGAGCCCTGCAGATCCGCCGTCTGGCAACGGATCTCGGTCCGGAAGTGCACGTGCTGGAGACCGATTCGCCCGACATTTCGCCGGCGTGGCTGCATCCGCAGCGCAACGAGCCCGCTGAACTGGCGCGCATCGCCGAAGTGCTGGCCGAACTGCGCGGCGAATCCGTCGAGGCGTGCATCGAGCAGACCTGCCGCAATGCCTGCCGAGTGCTGCCTCGGCTGAAGGCGGCCCTGCCGGCCGGCTAATGCGCGAGGCCTAGACCGAAGGCATCACCGGACGGACTTCCGGACAATCGCAAACTGCTCAACGGCTGGCGATCATGAGGGATGAATCTCCTTCGGTTGTCCTGGCTGCGCAGCCTCGGCCATGTTCCACCCGGGGCTTGGGTGGTGCTCTGCTGCTGGTGGGTCCAGCAGCTGACCGTTCTGCCGTCTCGCGCGGCTTGTGTCGGCCTGATCGCGGCGGGTGCGCTCGCTCTGCTGGCCCGCGGTGCCTTGCTCGGCTGTTTCGGTCGCCGGATGGCGATCCGTGTGTGGTCGCTGCGCGCTGCGCGCAGGCTGTCTCGGCGGACAGCGGCGGCACTTCTGTTCGGTGTCGCGGCAGCCGTGCTGGCCACGGCCCATGCCGTCTGGCGAGCACACCTCGGTCTGGCCGAACGCCTCGCACCCGAGCTCGAAGGTGTCGAACTGGTCGTGACCGGTGTCGTCGACGAGATGCCGACGCCCGCACAGTTCGGCTGGCGCACCCGTTTCAGGATTGAATCCTGCGAGCCGGGCACGCTTGCGTGTCCGGGTCCGATCCTGATCCGTCTGAACTGGCCGGGCGATGCGGGCGGCGCTGGCTCGCGCGGGGGCCGCGGTGACGGGCCGGGCGCCGGTTCGACGGACCACTCCGCCGAGCTTTCGGCGGACGGCGCAGTCCCGCCTTGCCGCGCCGGCGAGCGCTGGCGTCTCACGGTGCGTCTGCGCCGCGCTTTGTCCCCTCAGAACCCCGGATTGTTCGACGGCGAATTGCGCGCCCTCGAAGAAGGCGTCTCCGCGCAGGGCAGCGTGCGCGACGGCGCCCGCACCGCTGTCCGGCCCCATCGAATCGACGCGTTCGACGGGCGGGCGCGCAGCGCGATCGAACGTCTGCGTACGGCCTTGCGCGACGCGATGATGACGGCACTGCCGGACAGTGCTGCCTCCGTTCGCGGCGTACTGATCGCACTGGTCGTGGGCGACCAGTCGGCCATTCCGGGCCGGGCGTGGGCGCAGTTCAACCGAACGGGCGTCGGACACCTGATGAGCATTTCGGGCCTGCACATCACGATGCTGGCCGGCATGGCGGTCTGGCTGGTCCGACGGCTCTGGCGGGGGCGCCTGATCGGACTGATGGCCGCGCCGCGTGCTGCCTGGTTGGGCGGACTGGTGGTCGCCTTCGGGTACTCGGCGCTGGCCGGCTGGGGACTGCCGGCCCAGCGCACCTGCTGGATGCTGGCCGCCGGCGGGCTGGCGCTGCTCTCCGGGCGGACCCGGGCGGCCCTGCCGGTGCTTTGCACTGCGGCCGCCATCGTCTGCGCGGGTGACCCGTGGGCGCCCATGGCGGCCGGCTTCTGGCTGTCCTTCGGTGCGGTGGCCGCGATCATCTGGCATGGCGCGCCGGTAAGCCCCGGTCAACCAACAGTGGAGGATTCACCGGTCACCGAAAAGCCGCGTCCTCACTGGGTCGCTCGTCTGAAGGCCCGGGCGCTTCCGTGGCTTGCGGCCGCGGGGCAGACGCAAGTGGCTGCGACCATTGCCATGCTGCCGCTCGGGGTGCTGTTCTTCTCCTCCGTTTCGCTGGTCAGTCCGCTCGCCAATGCGCTGGCCATCCCGGTCGTGTCGGGGCTTGTCACCCCGCTGGCACTGGCCGGCGGCTTTGCGGGCTTGCTGTGGCCGAGCGCGGCTGCCGGGCTGCTGAGTCTGGCGGCCTGGTTGACCGACGGCCTGCTGGCCGCTCTGACCGTTAGCGACGGATTCGGGTGGGCGTCGCTGGGACTGCCTGCTCCATCGGCGGCAGCGGGGATGCTGGCAGTCCTGGCCTGCGTCGTGCTGCTGGCACCGTGGCCGGTGCCGGGCCGCGCATGGGCCGGCGCCGGTCTGCTGCCACTGATGCTTGGGCCCATCCGCGCACCGCCGCCCGACGAGCTGTGGCTGACCGCGCTCGACGTCGGCCAGGGCATGGCGGTGCTCGTAGAAACGGCGGACGGGCGCCTGATGTACGACAGCGGCCCCGCCTATGGCGAAGACAACGACGCCGGCGCACGCGTATTGCTGCCGTATCTGCGGGCGCGCGGCATCGACCGGCTGCAGGCGCTGGTGGTGTCGCACCGCGACACCGACCATTCGGGAGGCGCCTTGTCACTCATGGGGCAGATGCCGATCGACTGGCTCGCGTCGTCGCTGGGACAGGGGCACCCCGTCGTTCAGGCCGCCCCGCGTCATCACCCATGCCGCCGGGGCGACGAATGGCGCTGGGGAAAAGTGCACTTCCAGTGGCTGCATCCCGGTGACCCGGACGCATCTGATCGTCGCGCAAGCAGCAATTCGCGAAGCTGCGTTCTGCGCATTGCATCTCCCGCCGGCACTGTCCTGCTGGCGGGGGACATCGAGGCGGCCCAAGAGAAAAGCCTTATTGCTTCCCTGGATGCCAGTGCGCTGCACGCCGATGTGCTGCTGGTCCCGCATCACGGCAGCGCCACCTCATCGACCTGGGGCTTCCTTCAGGCGGTGGCGCCAACCTGGGCCGTGTTCCAGGTGGGCTATCGCAACCGCTTCAAGCATCCGGCGGATAAGGTGCTGCAGCGTTATGTGCGGGCAGACATCGGCATCTTGAGAACCGACCACGACGGCGCGATCACGCTTCGTCTGCGTGCTGGAGAGCCCGCCGCGGTTGAGCGGCACAGACGCGATTCGGGGCGCTATTGGCGTCTGGCAGGGGCTGTGGAGGCAGCCCCGCCTGATGAGGCAGGGCGGTAGGATCCCGGCTTCACATCGCCAGAACCGGCGTTACTGCGCCGTCCAGCCACCATCCATCGAATAAGCCGAACCCCGCACCTGTGCAGCGGCTTCCGAACAGAGGAACGCCGTCAGTTCTCCCAGTTGCTCGGGCGTCACGAATTCCAGCGACGGCTGTTTTTCCGCCAGCAGACCCACCTTCGCCGCCTCGGCCGTGATGCCGGCCTGCTGGGCCCGCGCGTCGATCTGCTTCTGCACCAGCGGCGTGAGCACCCAGCCGGGGCAGATCGCATTGCAGGTGATCGAGGTGCGGGCGGTTTCCAGCGCCACCACCTTGGTCAGGCCGATGATGCCGTGCTTGGCCGCCACATAGGCCACCTTTTCGGCCGACGCCACCAGTCCATGGGCTGAGGCGATGTTGACGATGCGGCCCCAGCCGCGGGCCTTCATTGCGGGCATCGCGCAACGGATGGTATGGAAGGCCGCCGACAGGTTCAGTGCAATGACCGCATCCCATCGGTCGGTCGGAAAGGTCTCGATCGGGGCCACGTGCTGGATGCCCGCGTTGTTCACCAGGATGTCGACCTGCGTGCCGTTCTGTGCGAGCCGCGCGAACAGCGCCTCGATGTCGGCCGGGCGGGAGAGGTCTACGTTCTCGTAGACCACATTCACCGAGTGCTCGGCCGCGAGACCGGCCCGCAGCTTTTCGATTTCGGCCGCGTCACCGAAGCCGTTGAGCACGATGTTGGCCCCGCGCGCGGCGAGACTGCGTGCGATGCCCAGACCGATGCCGCTGGTCGAACCGGTGACGAGTGCTGTCTTGCCTTTCACGATGAGGCTCCCTGATTAGATGGCCCGAATAAGATGGCCGATTGTACTGGGGGACAGTCGACGAACCCCTCATCGACATCCGCGGGCGCGATCGCATCACCTCCTTTTCCGGGCACAATCCCGGTCGTCGAGCGCATGCTCGCCGCTGATCTCACCCTCCAGTCACAGGAAGCCTGAATGACGATTCAACGTTTGCATGTCGGACCGCGTCTGTCCGAAGCGGCCATCCACAATGGCGTCGTGTACCTTGCCGGCCAGGTCGCCGAGGATCCCTCGCAGGACATCGCCGGCCAGACTCAGCAGGTGCTGTCCGCGATCGACCGCCTGCTGGCCGAGGCTGGCAGCGACAAGACGCGGGTGCTTCAGGCAACGATCTTTCTCAAGACCCTGGCCGATTTCCCTGGCATGAATGCCGTCTGGGACCGCTGGGTGGTGCATGGCCAGACGCCGCCGCGCGCCACGGTCGAGGCCAAGCTGGCCAAGCCCGAATACCTGGTCGAAGTGAAGATCATCGCCGCCCAGCGCTGAAGCACTGGGGCGGTGAGGGCGGCGGGGGCGGTGGGCGCCCCGTCGCCATGGCGCTGCCTTACCGCCAGCCAGCCCGGTCGATGATCCGGGCGGCATTCACCTGCGCCCGGCCGATGCTGCTGATGGGCAGGGTGTCCTGCTTGAACTTGCCCAGGCTTTCGAGCGCCGGATTGCGCACCGACACCGACGGAACAGCCGGCCACTCGTTGTTGCCATCGGCCAGATAGCGCTGCGCTTCGTCACCGGCCAGGTACTCCAGGAATTGCACGCCCGCCTCGCGGTGCGGAGCGTGACGAGCCAGCGCGCCGCCCGACACATTGACGTGCGTGCCGCGGCCTTCCTGGTCGGGCATCACGATGGCGATCTTCGACATCATGTCGCGGTCTTCCGGCTTGTCCGAACGCATCAGCCGCGCCAGGTAATAGGTATTGCTGAGCGCCACGCCGCATTCGCCGGTGGCCACGGCCTTGATCTGGTCGGTGTCGCCGCCGCGCGGTGAGCGGGCGAAGTTGGCCACGACGCCGCGCGCCCATTTTTCGGCGCCGGCCTCGCCCAGGTGCTCGGACATCGCACCGATCAGCGACAGCATGTAGGGGTGCGTGCCCGAGCGCGTGCAGACCTGGCCCTTGAGCGCCGGATTGGCGAGGTCTTCATAGGACTTGACCGAGCCCGGCTTGATGGCGGCCTTGTTGTAGAGGATGACGCGTGCACGGGTCGAGAACGCAAACCATTCGCTGCCCTTGCCGTCGTCCTTGCTTCGCAGGTGAGCGGGAATCCGCGCCTCCAGCACCGGCGAGCGCAGCGGCTGGAACAGCCCTTCGACCTGAGCCTTCCAGAGCCGGGCCGCGTCGACCAGCAGCACGACATCCGCAGGGCTGTTGCGGCCCTCGGTGCGCAGCCGCTCCAGCAGCGCTTCATCGCCGGCCTCGATGCGGTTGATCTTGATTCCGGTCTGGCGGGTGAAGTTGGCGTACAGCGCTTCATCGGTCTGGTAGTGACGCGCCGAGTACAGGTTAAGCACCTTGTCCTGAGCCTGTGCAAGCGCCGGAGCGCTGATGCCGGCGGTGCCGGCCAGCAGCGTCCCCGCGAGGGTCAGGGCGAACAGCGCCGTGCGACGGGCGCGGGCCACAGGTTGATCCTGAGGGCATTTCTGGCGGGGAAGGGCAGAGGGTCGTGTCATGTCGGGCAGGTCGCCGGATGGCGTCACGGAAGGGAATTTGGGTCTGGCGCCTGCCGAGGCCGGCGTCCGCTGATGATGTGAGGCTAGTTTATGAGCGATTCATCTCAAATGCAAACGCGAGTCGTTCGCATTCGTAACCGCGACTGGAGAGAGGCCGTGCTTTAGAATCGGTCCACGATGTCTTCCCCCTCTGCAGTTTCCCGCCGGGCGCTCCTTGCGCGCTTCGTTCCCCTGACCGGATGGGTCGCAATTTCGCTCGGCTGCGCCACCCACAGGACGGCGCCCGTGGCCGACGCCACGAAGCCCGCTGCGCCTGTGCCAGCCGCCGGCGGCCCGGTGACGGGGCCTGCCGCGCCGCCAGCCACGGTGCCGCGCCGGCCCCGGATCGGTCTGGCTCTGGGCGGAGGCGCTGCCCGCGGCTTCGCCCATGTCGGCGTGATCGAGGTGCTCGAACAGGCAGGCATCCGCCCCGATCTGGTGGTCGGCACGAGCGCCGGCAGCGTGGTGGGCGCCCTCTATGCCAGCGGCATGAATGCCCGCGCGTTGCGCGAATCGGCCCTGTCGCTCGAGGAAGGGCTGCTGGGTGACTGGGCGCTGAACGTGCGCGGATTTTTGCGCGGGCGCGCCTTGCAGGACGCGGTCAACCGGTGGGTGGGCTCGCGGCCGATCGAGCGATTTCCGATCCCGTATGCCGCCGTGCTGACCGATCTGTACGACGGCTCGATGAAGCTCGTGCGAAGCGGCGATGCCGGTCAGGCCGTGCGCGCATCGAGCGCGGTGCCGGGACTGTTCGAACCGGTCCGCATCGGCGAGCGCGAGTACGTCGACGGCGGTCTGGTCAGTCCGGTCCCGGTGCGCGCGGCGCGTCGCCTGGGCGCGGATGTGGTGATCGCAGTCGACATCTCGGCCAAGCCGCGCTTTCAGGAGACCGATTCACTGCCCCGGGTGCTGCTTCAGGCGTTCGCGATCATGTCGCAGCATCTGTCGGCGCCCGAACTGCGCGAAGCCGACCTCGCCGTGGCGCCGTCGGTCGGCGATCGTGGCTCTGCGGATTTTTCCGACCGGGCGGGTGCCATGGCCCTTGGCGCACAGGCCATGCGTGCCGCGCTGCCGGTACTGCAGCAGCGCCTGCGCCAGTGGCGGCCAGTCAGTTGAGGTAGAGCGGCTGAGCCGGCAGCAGATCGGCCGGATTCGCTTTGGGCAGCGGTGCGCCGCTCAGAGGCAGGGACACCGGCGTGATGACGGCCGAAGGACCGATCGCCGCCGCCGCGGCCGCCTGCGCACGGGCCGCCGCACGGGACAGCCCGTCGACGCCCAGGCTCTCGCTGACCAGACGGCGCGCGCCATTGAAGCGCTGCGTCCAGTATTGCTTGCTCATGTGCTCAACCCGCACGCCGCCGCCGCTGGACGGGGCATGCACGAACTGGTCGTTGCCGATGTAGATGCCGACGTGGGAGAAGGTGCGCCGCAGCGTGTTGAAAAAGACCAGATCGCCGGGCACGAGCTGCGACGTGTCCACCGATGCGCCAGCCCGGCTCATCTCTTCGGCGCGGCGGGGCAGCACCACGCCCATCGCTTCGCGGAACACATGACGAACCAGGCCGCTGCAGTCCAGTCCGGTATCCGGGGAGTTGCCGCCGAAGCGGTAATTCACGCCCAGCAGCGAAAGTGCTCGCAGGACCAGTTCGGCTCCGGCATGCGGTTCGGCGGAGGCGTCCTGACCTGCCGCGCGGGTCGCAGGTGCGATCAACAGGAGGGCGGCGAGCACGAAAGCGCAAGAGGCGCTGTGCACGAAGTCGCAGGTTCGGTAACCGGGCATGGCCGCGAGGTTAGGCGAAACTCGCCAGGGTGTCAAAAAATTCGACAACCGACCGGGCGCGGTCTTCGGACCGCTGCGTCAGGGCCGGGTAAGCGCCACGGACAAAAATCGGTCATGGCAAAGGCGCGAAGCGTCCCGGGGATGGCCGCGGCGGACTTCGTCCCTTCATCATTCGGTCAGGCAGGCAACCTAGGAAAATCATGGATCTGAAGGAATTTCATCGGCGCTCGATCGAGGACCGCGAAGCGTTCTGGACCGAACAGGCCTCGCTGATCGACTGGCAGACACCGTTCACCCAGGTGCTCGATGACAGCCGCCTGCCGTTTGCGCGCTGGTTCGTCGACGGCACGACCAACCTGTGCCACAACGCGATCGACCGTCATCTGGCCACGCAGGCGGACAAGTCCGCGCTCATCTTCGTCTCGACCGAAACCGACGAGGAGCGCGTCTATACGTTCGGCCAGCTTCACCGCGAGGTCCAGCGCATGGCGGCGATCATGCAGTCGCTGGGGGTCGGCAGGGGCGACAGGGTGCTCATCTATTTGCCGATGATTCCCGAGGCCGTGTTCGCGATGTACGCCTGCGCGCGCATCGGCGCCATCCACACGGTGGTGTTCGGCGGGTTTGCCTCGCACAGCCTGGCCACGCGGATCGACGACGCGACCCCTGTGCTGATCGTCAGCGCCGACGCGGGTTCGCGAGGCGGCAAGGTGGTGCCCTACAAGCCGCTGCTGGACGAGGCGATCGGCCTGTCCGGCCACAAGCCAGCCAATGTCCTGATGGTCGATCGCAAGCTGGCCCCGTTCAACCGCGTGGCCGACCGCGACCGCGACTACGCCGCCTTGCGCGAGCAGCACCTGGAGGCGCAGGTGCCGGTGACCTGGCTCGAGTCCAACGAGATCAGCTACATCCTCTACACCTCGGGCACGACCGGCAAGCCCAAAGGCGTGCAGCGCGACGTCGGCGGCCACGCCGTGGCCCTGGCCGCGTCGATGAAGCACATCTTCTGCGGGAATGCCGGCGAGACCTACTTTTCCTCCAGCGACATCGGCTGGGTCGTCGGGCATTCCTACATCGTCTACGGGCCGCTGATCGCCGGGATGGCGACGATCGTGTACGAGGGCACGCCGCTGCGTCCGGACGCCGGCATCCTGTGGAAGCTGGTCGAGAAATACAAGGTGTCGGTGATGTTC
>DAONCJ010000121.1:0-8945 GCA_035401985.1 Burkholderiaceae bacterium
GGGCGTCGTCGTCGGGCACGACGGCATCGAGATACACGTAGTGCCGGACGCGCTCGCGCAGCCGATCGGCCACGCCGGTGATCACATTGCCGCCATAGCTGTGGCCGACCAGCACACAGCCGTCGAGCCGTTCGAATTCGATCAGCCGCACCACGTCCTCGACGTGCGTGGCCAGGGTCACCTGGCCGCCGAACAGGTGCGCGCGATCGGCCAGACCGGTCAGCGAGGGCGCAAACACCCGATGACCGGCGGCCTGCAGGAAAGCCGTCACATCGGCCCAGCACCAGCCGCCGTGCCAGGCTCCGTGCACCAGGACGAATGCGGGCTTGGTCATGTCGGGCCTGGATTCAGACAGCGGCTTCGCCGGTTTCGCCGGTGCGGATGCGGATCACTTCCTCGACGTTCGACACGAAGATCTTGCCGTCGCCGATGCGCCCGGTGCGCGCCGCCTTGCAGATGGCCTCGATCGCACGCTCGACCGTGGCTTCGCCGACGATGACCTCGATCTTGACCTTGGGCAGGAAGTCGACCACGTACTCGGCGCCGCGATAGAGCTCGGTGTGGCCCTTCTGGCGCCCGAAACCCTTGCACTCGGTGACCGTCAGGCCGCTGACGCCGACTTCCGCGAGCGACTCGCGCACCTCGTCGAGCTTGAACGGCTTGATGATGGCGGTGATTCGTTTCATCGTGTTCTCCTGGTCTTGCTCAATCTCTGAACTTCGAGGTGATCGGGTAACGCCAGTCGCGCCCGAAGGCCCGCTGCGTGACACGGATGCCGACCGGCGCCTGGCGACGCTTGTACTCGTTGATGCGCATCAGACGCACCACCCGGTCGACCGCCTCGCGCGGATATCCGGCCGCGAGAATTTCGGCGCTGCTGCGGTTGTCCTCCATGTACATCTGCATGATGCCATCGAGCACCTCGTACTCGGGCAGCGAGTCCTGGTCCTTCTGGTCGGGTCGCAGCTCGGCACTGGGCGGACGTGTGATGATCCGCTCGGGGATGATCGGCGAGACCGAATTGCGCCAGGTGCACAGCCGGTAGACCAGCGTCTTGGCGAGATCCTTGATGACCGCGAAGCCGCCGGCCATGTCGCCGTACAGCGTGCAGTAACCCACCGCCATCTCGCTCTTGTTGCCGGTGGTCAGCACGATCGAGCCATGCTTGTTGGACAGCGCCATCAGCAGCGTGCCGCGGATGCGCGCCTGGATGTTTTCTTCGGTGGTGTCCTGAGCCAGACCGCTGAACTCCTGCGACAGCGTGCCCAGGAAGGACTCGAACACCGGCGCGATCGACAGTTCGTCGTAGCGCACGCCCACGCGCGCGGCCATGTCGCGCGCATCGATCCACGAGATGTCGGCCGTGTACGGCGAAGGCATCATCACCGCGCGCACGCGGTCGGCGCCCAGCGCATCGACCGCGACCGCCAGCACCAGCGCCGAATCGACGCCGCCCGACAGGCCGATGAGCGCGCCCGGAAATCCGTTCTTGCCGAGGTAGTCGCGCACGCCCAGCACCAGCGCGCTGTAGACCTGCTCTTCGAGGCCCATGGCCGGCTCGCGTCGGCCGGGACGCGCCTGCGCGCCGGCGGCTCCGCCTTCGAACTCGACCAGCAGCAGATCGTCGGCGAAGGCGCGCGCCTGCGCGACCAGTTCACCGGAAGCCGACAGAGCGAACGACAGACCGTCGAAGACCAGTTCGTCCTGGCCGCCGACCAGATTGGCCGCCAGCATCGGCATGCCCAGCGAGCAGACGTTTTCGCGCGCCGCGTCGAGCCGCAGATGCTGCTTGTTCATGTGATACGGCGAGGCGTTCAGGGCCAGCAGCGCCTGGGCGCCGGCCGCCCTGGCCGCTTGCGGTGAGGCAGTGAACCAGAAGTCTTCGCAGACCACGACGCCGAGCCGCAGACCGTCGACCTCGAAGACCAGCGGATCGCCGCCCGACTCGAAGTAGCGCTGCTCGTCGAACACGTCGTAGTTGGGCAGTTCGCGCTTGAAGTACTCGCCGACGATGGCGCCGCGATGCAGCACCAGCGCAGCATTGCGCCGGACACCGCCGCGCAGCAGCGGCGCGCCGACCACCACATGCAGATCGAGTTGTGCGCACTGCGCAAGGACATCGTCGAGCGCCTGCTGGCACCTGTCATAGAATGCCGCGCGCAGCAGCAGATCCTCGGGGGGGTAGCCGGAGAGCGAGAGTTCGGGCGTCAGCAGCACCCGGGCACCCTCGGCCGCGGCACGGCCGGCGGCTTCGATGATGCGCCGGGCGTTGCCGTCGAAGTCGCCCACGGTCTGGTTGAGTTGCGCAGCCGCAATGAGAACGGTCATGGAGCGGAAGTGCCTGAATCGAGTCGAAAGAAAAGCGGGAATCCGGTGCCGGACAGTCGAGCGGATTATCGCACGCGTCTCGTGACTGGCCTGGACGAGGTCCCGGCGCAGGCATGGGACGCCCTGCTGCCCCCCGGCGCCCCGCCCTTTGTGCGGCATGCCTTCCTGAACGCGCTCGAGACCACGGGCTGCGTCGGACCAGGCACCGGCTGGTCGCCCTGCCATCTCACGCTCTGGAAGGGCGAAACCCTGGCGGGCGCCGTTCCGATGTACCGCAAGCTGCATTCCTGGGGCGAGTACGTCTTCGACTGGGCCTGGGCCGATGCCTACGAGCGTCACGGTCTGCGCTATTACCCCAAACTGCTCTGCGCCGTGCCGTTCACGCCGGTGGCCGGCCCGCGGCTGCTGGCCCGCGAGCCTGCGGCGCGCGAGGCGCTGGCGGCCGCACTGATTGCCCAGGCCCGCTCGGCCAGGGTGTCATCGGTGCATGTGCTGTTTCCGCCAGCCGACGAGGCAAAGGCGTTGTCCGCCGCCGGCTTCATGGTCCGCCAGGGGGTGCAGTTCCACTGGCAGAACGCCGGCTACCGCAACTTCGAGGAATTCCTGGCGGCGCTGGCGCAGCCCAAGCGCAAGAAGATCCGCGCCGAGCGCCGCAAGGTCGCCGAGCAGGGGGTCGCGATCACCCGGCTCTCGGGCGCGGACATCACGCAAGCCGACTGGGCGTTCTTCATACGCTGCTATGAATCGACCTATGCGGCGCATGGCTCGACGCCGTATCTGAACCTGGCCTTCTTTCTCGAACTGGCCCGTGCGATGCCGCATGCGCTGGTGCTGATCCGCGCCGACCGCGGCGGCGTGCCGATCGCCTGCAGTCTGCTGATGCGCGATGAGTCGCGCCTGTACGGCCGCTACTGGGGGGCGCTCGAGCACATCCCCTGTCTGCATTTCGAATGCGCCTACTACCAGGCGATCGAGGTCGCGATCGAATCGCGCATCCAGGTGATCGAGGGCGGCGCCCAGGGCGAGCACAAGATGGCCCGCGGCTTTCTGCCGGTCGCCACCAGCTCGGCCCACTGGCTGCGCGAGCCGGCCTTTGCCGATGCGGTCGAGCGATTCCTGGAGCGCGAAGGCTCGATGGTCAGCTCATACCTGGATGAACTGACCGAGCGTTCACCGTTCGCCGCTACCGGCGCGGAGCAGCCGCGCGACTGATGTGCTGTGGCGCGCTGGCCGCACGCTTCAGCTGCGGCGCACTGGCCGCGCGCTTCAGAACTGCGGCTTCTCGGCCGCCTTCTTGTAGGCTTCGATGCCGGCCAGGATCTCGGCCTTAGCTTCATCCGGTCCGCCCCAGCCGAGCACCTTGACCCATTTGCCGGCCTCGAGATCCTTGTAATGCTCGAAGAAATGCTGGATGGTCGCCAGCCGCTCGGGCGCGATGTCGTCGTGCTTCTGCCAGTGCTTGTAGATCGGCAGGATCTTGTCGATCGGCACGGCGAGCAGCTTGGAGTCACCGCCGGCTTCGTCTTCCATCTTCAGCACGCCCAGCGGGCGGCAGCGGATCACCGCGCCCACGGTGACCGGAAACGGCGTGATCACCAGCACGTCCACCGGATCGCCATCATCGGCAATGGTGTGCGGGATGTAGCCGTAGTTACACGGGTAATGCATCGAGGTCATCATGAACCGGTCGACGAACAGCGCACCGGTCTTCTTGTCGACCTCGTACTTGATCGGGTCGGCCGCCATCGGGATCTCGATGATGACGTTGATGTCGCTGGGGATGTCGCGTCCTGAATCGACTCGGTCGAGATTCATGTCTGGGCTCGCAGGATGGAAGCGTTGCATTGTAAGCAGAATGCTGCGTTGCAGCAAAAGCCGCGTCGCGCACACCGCATAATTTTGCTCCATCGGCGCCCTGCCCGTCCTTTCCCGAAAGACCGCATGCCGCAAGCCCCCGAGCGCTACCTGAACTTCATCGGCAATGAACTGCGGCCGTCCGACAGCGGCGAAACGATCGCGGTGGTCGACCCGTCGAACGGCGAAACCTTCGCCAACATCCCGCGAAGCCGCGCCAGCGACATCGCGCGTGCGGTGCAGGCCGCCCGGGGTGCCTTCGACGGGGCATGGGGGCGATTCAGCGCGGCCGAGCGATCGCGACTGCTGATGCGCCTCGCCGCTCTGATCGACACGCACCGCGAGGAACTCGCGCAGCTCGAGTCGCGCGACACCGGCAAGCCCCTGAAGCAGGGCCGCGCCGATGCGCAGGCACTGTCGCGCTACTTCGAGTATTACGCCGGCGCGGCGGACAAGCTGCACGGCCAGACCATCCCCTATCAGGCCGGCTACACGGTGCTCACCGTGCGCGAGCCGCACGGGGTGACGGGCCACATCATTCCCTGGAACTACCCGATGCAGATCTTCGGGCGTTCGGTGGGCGCCTCGCTCGCGGTGGGCAATGCCTGCGTGGTCAAGCCAGCCGAGGATGCCTGCCTGACGCTGATCCGGGTCGCGCAACTCGGTGCCGAGGCAGGGCTGCCGCCGGGAACCCTGAACGTGATCACCGGCATCGGCGCCGAAGCGGGGCAGGCGCTTGCCGAGCACCCGGACATCGATCACCTCTCGTTCACCGGCTCGCCGGACACCGGCCGGCGGGTCGCGCAGGCCGGCGCGCAGCACCATTGCCCCGTGACGCTCGAGCTCGGCGGCAAGTCGCCGCAGATCGTCTTCGACGACGCCGATCTGCACGCGGCGCTGCCGGTGCTGGTGAACGCGATCATCCAGAACGGCGGCCAGACCTGCTCGGCCGGCAGTCGCGTGCTGATCCAGCAGGGAATCCACGATGCGCTGATGGAGCAGCTGGTCGAGCGGTTCTCGGCACTGCGCGCCGGACCGGCCACGGCCGATCTGGACCTCGGTCCGCTGGTGTCGCGCCGTCAGCTTCAGCGTGTCTGGGACTACCTGTCCGATGCGCAGGCCAGCGGCCTGCAGTTCGCCGCCGAGGGCACCGTTCACGACAGTGCGCCGACCGCGGGCTTCTACCAGGCGCCGGTGCTGCTGTCGCGCGTGCCTCGGGACAACCGCCTCTTCCAGGAAGAAATTTTCGGGCCCGTACTGGTGACCACGCCGTTCAAGGACGAGCGCGAGGCGCTGGCCCTGGCCAACGGCACGCGCTACGGCCTGGTGGCCGGCGTGTGGACCCGCGATGGCGGGCGCCAGTTGCGCATGGCGCGCGCCATCCGTGGCGGCCAGGTGTTCATCAACAATTACGGCGCCGGCGGCGGCGTCGAGCTGCCTTTCGGCGGTGTGCGCGCGAGCGGCCACGGCCGCGAAAAAGGCTTCGAGGCGCTGTATGCGTTCACGACGCTGAAGACCATCGCCATCCGGCACGACTGACCTCAGAAGGCCCGCAAGGCCTTGCCCGGGCTCCGGTGGAGCCCGACCATCCAGGGAGACACCATGAGACTTGCCAGCAAGGTCGCCATCGTCACCGGAGCCGGTTCCGGCTTCGGCGAAGGCATCGCCACCCGATTCGCCGCCGAGGGCGCCCGGGTCGTCGTCAACGATGTCGACACCGCCAATGGCGAGCGGGTGGCCGATGCGATCCGCAAGGCCGGAGGCCAGGCGACGTTCGTGCGCGCCGATGTCTCGCGCGGCGACGACGTCAAGGCGCTGCTGCAGGCGACCTTGAGCGCCTACGGCCGGCTCGACATCCAGATCAACAACGCTGGCGTCTCGCACCGCAACCAGTCGATGCTGACGGTGAGCGAGGAAGACTTCGACCGCGTGTATGCGGTCAACGTCAAGAGCCTGTACTGGACGGCCCGGTACATGGCGCCGCACTTCCGCGACAACGGCGGCGGCGTGTTCATCAACATCGCCTCGACCGGCGGCGTGCGCCCGCGGCCGGGCCTGGTCTGGTACAACGGCACCAAGGGCGCGGTGATCGTCACCTCGCGCGCGATGGCTGTCGAACTGGCGCCCGATCGCATCCGCGTCAACGTGATCAATCCGGTCGCCGGCGACACGCCGCTGCTGGCGACCTTCATGGGCGAGGACACGCCCGAGATGCGGGCGAAGTTCGTCAGCACGATCCCGCTGGGGCGCTTCTCGCAGCCGCGCGACATCGCCAATGCCGCCCTGTTTCTGGCCTCCGATGAGGCCGACTTCATCACCGGTGCCTGCCTGGAGGTGGACGGCGGGCGCTGCGTGTAGCGACGGGCTGGGTTCAAGGGCGCCGAGTCCGCCAACGGCGGACGGCCTGCCCGCCGGCCCGCCCGCCCGCCTGTGTGCCCGCCTGCCGGCCGCAGGCTCCCACCACTCAATCGGCGGTGAGATCCTTGGAGCGGGCGGCTGCGCGGTAGTGCAGCGCGGCGTCGCCCATCTTGCCGACCCGTTCGGCCAGATCGGCCAGGGCCAGATGCACCTGTGCATCCTCCCGTGAGGCCAGACTTCGGCCCAGGTAGTCGGCCGCCTTGCCCCACAGCGATTCGGCCATGCACAGGCGGCCCAGGGCCAGCGTGATGTCGGCATCGTCGCCATGCTCGTCGCGCCAGCGCTCGACCTGCTGCAGCCGCTCACGGGCCGAGACCTCGGCCAGTCCCGCATAGGCGTGCAGCAATCGTGGCGAAAACTCCTCGGCAAGTCCTGCCTCGAGCAGCCGACGGGCCTGCGCGGTGTCGCCGGCCCGCGCGAACGCCAGAGCCGCCGCCTCCAGCACCTCGGGCAGGTCACGCTCGCCCGCACGTAGCTGGTTCCACTGGGCCCGCAGCCCCTCGGCATCTCCGGCGCGACGCGACAGCAGCACACGACAGGCCCGCACCCGCAGGCCGCGGATGGCGGCCGGATGCAGCACGTCGCGCTTCTCGAGCTGACGCAGCACCTGCAGCACGTGCTCCCAGTCTTCCGCCTGCTCGTAGGCGCGCAGCGCAACCCGCAGCGCATGGATGTGGCGCATGCCCTTGGAATGCAGCCGCTCGATGCTGGCGATCGCACGCGCCGCATCCTGCTCTTCGAGGGCCAGCTCGGCGGTCGTCATCAGCTCGGCATGCATCGAGCCGCGGTCGTTCTCGGCCTGCACCAGCCAGCGGTCGCGTCGTTCGGTCTCGCGCATGCGATGCGCGGCGCGGGCGGCAATCAGTGCGGCCGGGCCGGCCAGCTGCACATCCTCGCGCGCCATCTGGGCCAGCCGCTCCGCCCGGCCGAACCGGCCTTCGAACAAGGCCAGGACCGCGTCACGCAGCGCCATCACGGCACTGTCGCGGCCGCGGCGTTCACGGTATTCGCGCACGCGCTCGGGCAGGTCGAGCGCCTTGCCGATCGCCACCAGCAGCAGATGCATCGCCACGAACAGCACGCCCAGCACCAGCAGCGCCAGGTTGACAGACACATCGACCCGGTAAGGCGGCCACAGCACCGCGACGTTGCCATGGTTGACTCGCATCAGCAGCGCCAGTCCGACCGCGGCACTGGCGAGCATCAGGATCCAGACAATCCAGCGCATCGTCAGCCCTGCCTGATCGGGAGCCGGTGACGCGCCACGCGAACCCGCATGCGGATCATTGCCCGCCCTCGCGGGCATTGCGCGCCGCGCGCACGGCCGACAGCGTATCGCCCAGCGACGGCAGCTCGACCGAGATGCGGGCCCCCTGCAGCTGGCGCAGGGTGGCCACCGCATTGGCGACCGGCCGCTGGCTGCGGTCGTAGTAGCTGCCCAGCCAGGTGGCCGCCCGCTCGAGGTCGCTGCGGAACACGGGTTCGAGCCGCGACAGCAGCGCGATGCGGGCCGACATCAGCTGCAGTCGGAGATTCTCGCGCACGAAATACTGCTGATCGGGCGCGAGCAGCAGGGCGTCCGGGGCGTCGACCCGGTTGACGCGGAACAGCTGGGACAGTTCAGCGAGCAGCGCGTCCAGACCGCGGCGGCCACTGGAGGCGAGCCCTTCGAGGCTGAAACCCCCGCTCCGTGCGACGCTGGTCCGGGGGGCCGCACCGCCGTCGACGACCGGCGTGACGACCGCCACCAGGGGCAGCTGCTCGATGGCGGAGGTGACGGCGTCCAGCCGAAGCGCCAGACCCACCAGGTCGACGCTGGGCAGTGCCTTGAGCCGGTCGATGTCGCGCTGGAGCAGCCGACGCATGCCGATGGCCTGCGGCTGCCGGATCCTGGCCAGGCGACCATCGGCATCGGCCAGCGCAGCCAGCGCGCCCTGCACATTGCCGCTGACCACCAGTTGCTGTGACGCGATCGCCACCGAATTCTCGACGTCGGCCAGCACGGCATCCAGCGTGTCCTGAGCGATGTCCCGGTACATCCGTTCGAGCTGGGCCTGCTGGCCGAGCGCCTCCGTGAGCTTGCTCTCGAGCACCCCCGAACGCGCCTGCAGATCGCGGCTCTGGTCCTGCGTGAGCTTGAGCTGGCCTTCGAGCTGGGTGACCCGTGCGTCCCCCGCCTGCAGGCGTCGTGCCGCCTCCTGGCCGATGGACTCGGCGCGCTGCCACAACGCGACCGAGGCGGCGAGCGCCGCCCCGCCAAGGACCAGCGCCGCGGAATTGAGCAGGCCACCTCCTGCGCTGCGCTCGGGGCGCGGCTCGGGAACCGGCGGCGCCAACGGCACCGG